>NZ_CP120233.1:1500000-1590000 GCF_030012985.1 Microbulbifer sp. VAAF005
AGCTAACTGCACAAATGGAACACAAAAGGCTCTGGCCCACCGAAGAATTCTTCAAGGCCAAGCTCGCCGAACAGAAAAAGCGGCACAGCAATCAGCAGGCTGCTGAATATATTCTCGAGCCCAATATTAAGAACTCTCCCGGGGGCCTGCGGGATATCCAGACAATTGCCTGGGTTGCCAAATATTTTTTCCAAGTGCGCACCCTGAAGCAACTGCAAGGCAAGGCATTTTTTACCGAGGAAGAGTTCGCCATATTACAGTCCGGGGAAACCTTCCTCTGGCGTGTGCGCTACGGCTTGCACCTGCTCGCCGGCCGCGCGGAAGAGCGACTGCTGTTTGACTACCAAAGAGAACTGGCGAAGCAATTCGGTTATGTGGATAGCGACACCCAGCTCGCCGTTGAGCAGTTTATGCACAACTACTACCGCATCGTGATGGCACTGCAGGAATTGAACGATGTACTTCTCCAATATCTCGGCGAAGCCATCCTTCAGCGCAAAGGCAGCCAGCTGGTCATTCCGCTAAATGAGCGATTCCAGCTGCGCGACGGCAATATTGAGGTTACCCACGCCCAGGTATTTAACCAGGAGCCCTCGGCCCTGCTCGAGATCTTCGTGCTGATGGCCAACAACCCGGATATTAGCGGGGTACGGGCCTCCACCATCCGCCTGATTCGCGAGCACCGACACCTGATCGACGACGAGTTCCGCGCAGATCCGAAAAATACCCAGTTGTTTATGCAGCTGCTTCACTCACCCAGGGGATTGTCGACCCAGCTATCCCGAATGACCCGCTACCGCATTCTCGGGCGATACCTACCAGAATTTGGGCAGGTAACCGGGCAAATGCAGCACGACTTATTCCATATCTACACCGTGGATGCCCACACCTTGCAAGTTGTGCGCAATATGCGCTGCTTCCGGAGCCCCGAGGCGCGGGAAAAATTCCCGATTGCAGCGGAAATTCTCGAGCGCATGCGCCAACCGGAACTGCTGTATATCGCCGGTCTCTACCACGATATCGCCAAAGGGCGCGGTGGCGACCACTCCAAGCTGGGAGTTGTGGATGCAGCGGAATTCTGCCAGCGCCACCACCTGCCCGCCCGCGACCGGCGTCTGGTTTGCTGGCTTGTAGAAAAGCATCTATTGATGAGCCAGGTTTCACAGAAGCAGGACATCAGTGATCCCGAAGTCGTGCACGCTTTCGCCCGCGAGATGGGTGACCGCGAACACCTGGACTACCTGTACGCCCTCACAGTCGCAGATATCAATGCCACCAACCCGGAACTCTGGAACAGCTGGCGGGCCAGCTTGATGCGCCAGCTCTACCAGGCCACCCGGCACGCCCTGCGCCGAGGCCTGGAAAACCCTATCGACCGAGAAGAAATTATCGAGGAAACCCGCTGCCAGGCAATGGAAAAACTGGACGCTATGGGACTTCCGCAAGTTTCGGTGGAAAATATCTGGGCGCAAATGGGGGATGATTATTTTGTTCGCGAGACCGCTGACAATATCACCTGGCACACTTCGGCCATCCACGATCTGCACAGCAGCCCCGACACCAGCCAAAAAGACACCCTGGTTTTAACGCGAAACTCGGGGCCCGGCGAGCACGATGGCGCTACCCAAGTTTTTGTCTACACGCCTGATAGAGCCAACGTATTTGCCGCAGCGGTTACCGGGCTGGATATGCTCAACCTGAACGTTCACGATGCGCGCCTGTACAATTCTGCCTCCGGTTATACGCTGGATACTTTTTACGTGCTGGATGAAGCAGGCCAACCGCTACTGGACGAACCCCAGCGCCTAGCGCAGATTCGCGACACGCTACAGCAGGAATTGGCCCTGGTTGAGGACTACTCAAAGATCATTCAGCGACGTACGCCCCGCCGCCTTAAAATGTTTGAATTGAAGAGCCAGGCTCATCTCTCCACTGAGCCCGGCGATCATTACAGCACCCTGGAAATTACCAGTGCCGATAGACCCGGCTTGCTGGCCCGCATCGCGCGAATTTTTATTTCCCACGATCTGCGCCTGCACAATGCAAAAATTTCGACACTCGGCGAACGAGTCGAAGATATTTTTCATATTACCGACGCCGAGGGATCACCACTTACCGACATCGAGGCCAACGGCGCACTGGAAAAAGCCATTTGCCTGGAACTGAACAACCAAGACGCCTAACCGAAAAAACGCCCGAGGCCCGCTCACGACCATGAACCCAAATCTGGAACAGCTGCAGCCCTACCCATTCACCAAGCTGCAAGCCCTGAAAGAGGGCCTCCAAGCGGCGGACAAACCGCATATTGCACTGTCCATCGGTGAGCCCAAGCATGCGCCACCGGAGTTTGTCAGTGCAGAACTAGTTCGACACCTGGACAAGCTTGCCGCCTACCCACTGACCAAGGGAATCGAGCCCCTGCGGCAGGCGATCGCCAATTGGCTGAGCCAGCGTTTTCAGCTCTCCAATGTGAGCGCAGATAGCCAGGTGCTGCCGGTGAACGGGACCCGGGAAGCACTTTTTGCATTCGCCCAGGCGACCGTTTCCGCAGGCAGCAAAGTCCTGATGCCCAATCCCTTCTACCAGATCTATGAGGGCGCGGCCCTTCTCGCCGGGGCGCAGCCGCACTTTATTAACTGTGTGGCAGAAAACCAATTCAAACCAGATTTCACCTCGGTTCCGGAATCGGTTTGGCAGCAATGCGAATTGCTTTACCTCTGCTCTCCCAGCAACCCCACCGGCGCTCTTCTCGAAGCTGAAGGTTTTAAACAGCTGATAGAGAAGGCAGACCGCTACGATTTCACCATCGCCTCCGATGAGTGTTATTCGGAGCTTTATTTTGACGAGTCATCACCGCCGGTAGGACTATTACAGGCCTGCGAGGAAATGGGGCGAACAGACTTTCGCCGCTGTGTAGTATTCCACAGCCTATCAAAGCGCTCGAACTTACCCGGGCTTCGTTCGGGCTTCGTCGCCGGTGATGCCGATCTGCTGAAAAAGTTTTTGCTCTATCGAACTTACCACGGCTGCCCCATGCCGCTGCCCAATCAATATGCTTCGATCGCAGCCTGGCAGGATGAGGAACACGTCCGCCAGAATCGCGCGCTTTACAGTGAAAAGTTTTCTTCAGTTCTCGAAATTCTCGACGGCTGCCTAGAGGTACAACAGCCACAGGCAAGCTTTTATCTGTGGCCCAAGGTCGGGGATGGTGAGCGTTTTGCCAGGGAACTCTACGAGGCGCAAAATATCACGGTACTTCCCGGTGCATTTCTCGCCCGCGATAGCATCGGCTTGAACCCCGGTCGCGAGTATGTGCGCCTGGCACTGGTAGCAACACTGCAAGAGTGCATCGAAGCTGCACACCGCATAAAGGCATTTTGCAGGTAAGGCCAACCCACTTTTCAAGAACAACTGACAACTCGAGCACATACAGGAACTTCACGCCCAGGCATATCTTAACAATGGCAGTAAAAAATCTACTCAAGCAAGAGCGCGTTACTTATATTTTGCAGCGCCTGGAGGAACTCTACCCGGAAACTCCCGTTCCTCTCGATCACAAAGACTCCTATACCCTGTTGGTTGCGGTACTCCTATCCGCGCAGTGCACCGATGAGCGTGTCAACCAGATAACCCCTGCGCTCTGGCAGCTGGCAGACAACCCCAGCGATATGGCGCAGGTCCCAGTAGAGGAGATCCAAAAAGTCATTCGCCCCTGTGGCCTCTCACCGCAAAAATCCAAAGCCATCAGCAAGCTCTCGCAGATCCTGATCAACGAATACCACGGCGAAGTGCCCGAGAATATGGCCGCGCTGGAGACCCTGCCCGGGGTTGGACACAAGACGGCGAGCGTGGTTATGTCACAGGCTTTTGGGCACCCGGCATTTCCCGTCGATACTCACATTCACAGATTGGCCCAGCGCTGGGGCCTGACGAATGGCAAAAATGTCACCCAGACGGAAAAAGACCTGAAGCGGCTGTTCCCAAGAGACAAGTGGAATAAATTGCACCTGCAGATTATTTTCTACGGTCGCGAGTTCTGCTCTGCGCGGAGCTGCGACGGCACCGTCTGTGAAATCTGCACAACCTGCTACCCCAACCGTAAAAACCCCAAGAAAACCAAAAAGGCGTAACCGTGATTACTCTGTACGGCATTAAAAACTGTGACACCGTAAAAAAAGCCCGCAAATGGCTGGAGAAAAATGGAGTCGATTATCGCTTTCACGATTTTCGCGTAGACGGCATGGAAGATGTCCCCCTACAAGCATGGCTGGATAAATTTGGCTGGCAAGAGGTCCTAAATCGCCGCTCAACGAGCTGGCGTGAACTGAGCGATGAACAGAAAAACGAAATGGACAATGCACTCGCCTTAGATCTGGCCAGTGCGACCCCTACCTTAATCAAACGCCCGGTCACCACCACCTCAAAGGAAACCCTTTTCGGTTTCAAAGAGGCGACCTTCGAACAACTGCAAAGCTAGTCGAATTAGGAGATAACCACCATGAGCAATATTTACAGCATCGGTTTTGGTGTCGGCACCTGTAACAGCAAGGGCGACTGGCTTGAAGTTTATTACCCCAAACCCCTGTTTAAACCCAGCGCAGAAATCGCTAACGCGGTTACTGAAACTCTCGGCGTGGCAGAGGGAAATCACAGCCTGCCTCTGGACTCCACCCAGCTGCAGAAATTAGCCGATGCTCTCCACGGTGCAGGCGCCTCTGACCAGGCGGAAATCCTGCAGCAATTTGCCAATTCCCAAAGACCTCTCGCAGTAGTTATTTTGGCTACTGACGAAGCCCCGCAGTCAGTGCCCGAGGCCTACTTAAAGCTACATCTTCTCTCCCACCGCCTGGTAAAGCCCCACGAGACCAAACTCGACGGTATTTTTGGCAAGCTGGTCAATGTCGCTTGGACCAACCAGGGAGCCATTGATCTCGAGGAATTACCGCAGCGACAACTGGATGCAAGACTCAAAGGTGAGTACCTGGATGTCTCCTGCGTGGATAAATTCCCCAAGATGACCAACTACGTAGTACCGGCTGGGGTTCGTATCGCCCACACCGCTCGAGTACGCCTCGGCGCATACCTGGGGGAAGGCACCACAATCATGCACGAGGGCTTTGTTAACTTTAATGCTGGCACCGAAGGGCCCGGCATGATTGAAGGCCGTATTTCCGCCGGGGTATTTGTCGGCGCCGGTTCCGATCTCGGTGGCAGCAGCTCCACCATGGGCACGCTTTCCGGCGGCGGAAATATCGTTATCTCGGTAGGCGATAACTGCCTGCTCGGCGCTAATGCCGGCATCGGCATTCCTTTAGGCGACCGCTGCACTGTAGAGGCTGGGCTCTACATTACAGCTGGAACCAAAATCGCCCTGCTGGATGACAGCGGCAAGCTGGTAGAGCACATCAAGGCCAGAGACCTGGCTGGAAAATCCGATTTACTTTTCCGCCGCAACTCCACTAATGGTGCAGTGGAATGTCTCACCAACAAGAGTGCTATCGAGCTCAATGAAGCTCTACACAGCAATTAAAATTGCACAGTGCGGAACTTCAGTTCCGCACCGCTGCACCCCACCCCTCTAGCCGCTTCTTTGCGGCCCATCTCCCTAAACAAGGAAAGCCCAAGTGACTCCCACCCTCCAACTCGCTTTCGACCTGATTCGCCGCCGCTCTGTCACCCCCGAAGATGCGGGGTGTATGGACCTTATGATCCAGCGCCTGGAAAAAATAGGATTCCAGGTAACAAGATTGCGCAAAGGTGACACCGATAATTTTTGGGCAGTACGCGATGGCTCTAGTGAAGGCTCCCTACTCGCCTTTGCCGGACACACCGATGTCGTACCCACAGGCCCAGAAGAAAACTGGAGCTGCCCGCCCTTCGAGCCTGAAATTCGCGACGGTTTTCTATATGGCCGCGGTGCGGCGGACATGAAGGGTTCCCTGGCAGCCATGGTGGTTGCCTGTGAGGAGTTCGTTGCGACACACCCAGACCACAGTGGTCGCATAGCATTTCTGATCACCAGCGACGAAGAGGGCCCCGCAACAAACGGTACCGTTAAGGTTGTCGAGTGGCTCGAGGAACAGGGAGAAAAGATTGACTGCTGTATCGTCGGCGAGCCATCCAGTAGTGAACGGGTTGGCGATATCATCAAAAATGGGCGCAGGGGCTCACTCGGCCTGGAACTAAAAGTTCTCGGCACCCAAGGCCATGTAGCCTACCCTCACCTAGCCGAGAATCCGATACATACTCTGGCCCCTGCTCTCGCTGAACTCGCTGCCGAAGAGTGGGACCAGGGGAACGAATTCTTCCCCGCAACCAGCTTCCAGGTTTCAAATATCAATGGCGGCACCGGCGCAACCAATGTTATTCCCGGCGAAGTGGATTTACTCTGCAACTGGCGTTTTTCCACTGAATTAACCGCCGAAGACCTTGAGACTCGGGCCCGCGCAATCCTGGATAAGCACAACCTCAAGTACGAGGCGAATTTTAAATTATCCGGATTGCCTTTTCTCACTGCCGCAGGCCCACTGGTTCAGGCAACCCAGCAGGCAATTCTCACGATCACCGGGGAAAAACGGAGCTATCAACCGCCGGCGGCACTTCCGATGGCCGCTTTATTGCCCCTACCGGAGCCCAGGTCGTAGAACTGGGACCGGTAAATGCCACTATCCATAAAGTGGACGAAAGGGTTGAGGCCGACCACCTGGATATCCTCAAAGATATTTATCGGGAAGTATTAAAAGAGCTGCTTACTTAAATTAATCCGACCCCCTAGAGGCTCGAAAAGGGCGAAAGCTCAAAATATTCTCTTGAGAGGCCCCGGTTTTCATGGCTGGGGCAGTAAAACTCCAACAGGTTTATCTGGCCAAAAACTGGCTACTTCTTGAATATTACTATTCAGCGTATTTGCCAACTCTTCCTATACCCCCCATTACTCCAGACTGTGCAGGGTGGCTCGGGCCGACACAATTTATAGAGAGCAACATCTATCGCCAAGTTGGTTTAGACTACTAAATGAGTTGCGACAGAGATACTTAGTGAATCGCGCCGACGACCACCAACCGCTCACTGTTTCTCGAGTCGCGCGGCTCCTGCCACCAACTCGAGCCCTCGAGAAAGACGCCATGAAAAGCATAATCAAGTTGGACCCGCACAACCCAAGTGGCGAAGGCCTTGAGTCCTGGGCTGTCATCCCCCCTCTTTTCTTACCGGCCCGACACCTATCCAGCGAGGGTATAAAGCCTTTGAGCGCAACGGCCTCTGCACTGGGACCTGGGATTGCTCTGGCGGAAGCAGCACAGAGCTCAATCCCTATCCACTCTTTGAGTTCATGCTTCTGATCGAGGGCCACGTCGGCATTATCGACGAAACAGGACACAAAGAAGTTATCGCTGCTGGAGAACCGTTTTTCCTCCCGCAAGGCCTTAATTGCGCATGGGACATGCCGGTATACTACCGCAAGTACTTTATCAATTTATTCAATGATGAGTATCCTGCAGAGACTGATCCGTCCAAGCTGAGAGTCGTGCGCCCGCTTCCAAATATTTCAGAAGACGACTGCAGAGAGACCAGTCTCAGCGCTCTAGAGCCACACCAAGCCCGGCATCTGGCATACGAGTCTGATGATGGCAGGATCCAGGTCGGCACATTAATATCCGGCCCTTGTCGTTGCGATATCACAGATTTCAGTCGGAGCGAGCTGATATGTATGCTGGAGGGGTCGGTACGGGTCACAACGTCAAACAGCGAAGAGACCTTCCACGCCGGCGACAGCTTCTTCGTACCATTGAATGCCCCGGTAGGGTGGCACGCCGACAAACCTTTTCGCGCATTCTTTTACGCAGTCTGGCCCTGAGCATCAATGGATTACATCGATGACTGTCCTTATCTTTGGCGGCTCAGGAAACGTCGGCCGGGCCCTCATTCCGATCTTGTATGCAAGTGGGGCAAAGATCCGGGTCGCCACACGATCGACTGCCTATGCCGCAAGTCTCCCCGATGATATTGATACAGTCATTGCCGATATGGACGACCCTTCCACCCTGAGGTCCGCATTTAAGGGAGTTGAGAGTGTCTTTCTACTCATCGCAAATAGTCCCATGGAGACCCATCAAGGCCTCTCCACACTGGCGATCGCCGCTGAATCACCCCCCAGGCACATCGTTTATCTATCGAGCGATCTTGCAGTTCGCGCACCGATGATTCCCCATGCGGGTGGAAAATTCGCTATTGAAACAGCGCTGCGAGCAAGCGGAATCGCGCATACAATATTGCGGCCCACCTACTTCGCTCAGAATGATCTTGTTCAGAAGGATGTGATCACTGCAGGTGCTTATGCAACGCCGTTGGGGCCCCACCCCGTTGCACGCATCGATACCCGTGATGTTGCGCTCGCAGCAGCGACAGCACTCGTAGACATAAGGGCTAAGAACGAAGTAATTCTTTTGTCGAGTTTGGATGCCCCTAACGGCAATGAAACCGCTGCACTCTGGTCCATAGCACTTGGTCACGCCGTCATCTACCCTGACCTAACGCCGGAAGAGTTTGCCAACAGCATCGAAACCATGGTGCCTCCGTGGCTGGATTTCGACCTTATGATCATGCATCGCTGGTTCAAAACAAATGGCCACCCAATCAATCAGGAAGATCTTGAAGCTCAGGCCGCACTTTTACCGCAGGGGCCGCGAAGCTATCGAAGTTTCGCAGAGGAGACGGCTAACACATGGCAGAGTGAAACCCAAAGCCACCAAGTACCGTAGCTCACCCCCTTTTTCAATACAGCCGCTATCATCGTAGTGGTAGGTCGCCTTTTGTGCCGTTAGCCCAATACACACCCTGGCCCCAGCTCTCATTAATACTGTGCCCACCAGAATTGTGGTTACCGAACCAGGACCTGAAAAACCTCTATTCACATAGTGGACGAAAGGGTTGAGACCGACCACTTTGATACCCTCGAAGATATTTATCGGAAAGTATTAAAAGAGCTACCACTTCAATTAATCTGGCTTAGTTTGGAGGCTCAAAAGGAGCGAAAGCATCAAGTTTACTTTTGAGCTGCCACAGTTCTCCTAGCTGGGAAAGTGAATCTTCAGGAAGTTTATCCACCAAATAAACTGACAACTCCTTCAATATTGCAATTCAACGTATTTGGCCCCTCTGATACGTTCCCTTCGATATGCTACGTCAAACAATAATAAGGAGCCCATTGACTATGAACAGGTTTATAGAGTTTATTGCCGAGGCGATTCAGCCCAATCAAACACAAATAAGCCCTTACCCAGTTTTAGTTACGAGGACATATTCGACCACGAGTATGCCAGCGGTCCACAGTTTGGCACCAACGATAGAAATATCTATTACGTGCACAACTCCCTGGAGTCTGCCTACACTAATCATTCTATCTGTGAAAAATAAAAAGCTAATAACGAATAGAAAAATTATATCTAGCTTATCAGGTCAAAAAAATCTTCGGAACCCTTTCAGCCGTCATGGAGAGTGACATTAATTCAACAACCCAAAAGATAAAGCTTTTCACGCGGACACTTATAAGTGTTGTTTCCGACCCTTCTACCCAGCAACTTATTGTTTTAAAAGGCCAAGCTGAACCACCAACAAATCACTTAACATAAACATCAACAAACTAATCATATCTTTACAAAAATCAAAATTAATATGTGAAACCAGCCTCCTAAAGAGTGCTGCAAACTGGAAAACTAAGCGATTTAAGTAACTGATACCCTCTTATCATTCCAAAACCCAATCTTCTGTAAAGTGAAAATTAAAATCCCAGCTATTGTTACCGCCCTCATAAACCAAGCGATCATTAAAGTTAAAGATATGTAAAGATAAAAACCCTCAACATGAGAGACTTTTTAGAACTCCACTTTCCATAGCATTTCTAGCCCTATATACTGGACCTAAGTAGCCAATACTGCCGTTTCAACTAAAAAACCATCATTGGTTACGTTTCGACATCTAAGAAATGATAGCTTATGAAAAATTTAAAAAATTCTATTCAAACCATTATTAACTGGAGCTTTTGGTCAATACTCTTTTTATTATTCTCCTGGTGGCATGGAACATTTGAACACCCTCTTTCCGCAGAAGAAAAACAGTACTATTCCGAAAAGCTGGCAGAATTAAATCCCGATGAATCGCCATCAGAATTTTTGAAGTTACTTGAACGGGATCGCGGTGAACCAATTTTTATTCTGAATGCTATCAAGTACTATGACGAACCTGTTATAACCAAAGATCACAGTAAACCAATGAGTTCAAAGGAGGTCGCGAAAAAATATAATAATTACGTGACGAACTTCTTAATTAAGCGCGGGAGCTATCCGATTTTTTTGGGGACGCTTTAGGCGCAACTGCAGCAAAGTGGGGTGTTGATTATGAAGGTGACTGGTCTACTGCCGCAGTGGTAAGATATCGCAGCATGCGCACCCTTCTGGATTTAGCAATAGATCCAACCTTCAGGGAAAAACACCACTATAAAAAATCAGCATTAGAGCGCACTATTGCTTACCCTAATGAGGCACGCCTGGTAGCGGGAGGCCTCAACCTAGTGGTCTTTCTTATCCTTTTATGCGGAGCCCTAGTCTCCCAGCTGATCATCAACAGACGGAAGAAATGAAAATGTGTGGACCATCTGTCATTGGCTTTAGGTGGGATCCCTTGGAATTCAATGCTTACAGCAGATAAAACCGTGCCTGGCAATATAAAAAATAGCGTCAATAACTTATATAGTTGGTATCTTTACGCTCCCTCGCTACAAGGGCTAAAGATGTTCGATAGTTTTGAGTTGCACTTTTGACCGAACAAACGGCCATCCAGACAATTAGGAAAATCTCGAGACTCAGGCCGCTCTTTTGCAAGAGGACCTGCGAGGCTATCGGGGTTTTGTAGTAGAAACAACCAACCTATGAAGGAGTGGGGTCCATAGCCGCTAAGTACCGTTACTTAATCTCTTTTTCAATACAGTCTCAATCGTCGCAGTAGTAGTTAATCCCCTGCGGCGTAAACCCAATACGCGCCCTGGCCCTGCAAACCAGGGCTGCTAAATGCCACCATTCATAATACTGACGAAAAGGTTAAGGCAAACTTTTGGG
The DNA here is from genome assembly GCF_030012985.1 of Microbulbifer sp. VAAF005. Taxonomy (NCBI): domain Bacteria; kingdom Pseudomonadati; phylum Pseudomonadota; class Gammaproteobacteria; order Cellvibrionales; family Microbulbiferaceae; genus Microbulbifer; species Microbulbifer sp. VAAF005. The sequence continues at coordinate 1,511,112 of NZ_CP120233.1, forward strand.
TATCCTCAAATATATTTATCAAGAAATATTAAAAGAGATACCTATATAAGTTAACCCACCTCAGGCTGGAAGCTCGAAAAGGGCGAAAGCTCCAAGTGTACTTGCGAGGTGCCCCAGATTTCCTGGGTGGAAAGGAAAGATTTCAGTAGATTTATCCGCCAAACAAACTGACTATCCCCTCAATATTGCATTTCAGCGTATTTATCCCCTCTGATACCGCCCCTTCGGTATGCTCCACCCAACAATAAAAAGGAGCTCACTGACCATGGATAGGTTTATAAAGTTTATTGCTGCGGCGATTATTACAAGCCCCGCATTTTCCGCCCCTGAAAATACAAGTGGCCCTTCACCTAATTTTAGCTACGAGGACATCTTCGATCTGGAGTATGCCAGCGACCCACAGTTTGGCACTAACGATAAAAATATTTATTACGTGCGCAACTCCCTGAACAAAATGGCAGATACCACAAGGGCAAACCTCTGGTATATCAGCGATGATGGCAAAGATCACCGCCCCTTAACTTCCGGAGATTTTCACGACCACTCCCCACTTCTATCTCCAGATGGAAAAACTATTGCCTTTATCAGCGACAGGAGTGGAAAGCCCCAGATACATTTGTTGTGGCTGGACAATGGTAAAAGTGAGCAAATTTCCCATCTACCCAGGACTCCATCAAATATCCAGTGGTCCCACGATGGTCAGCATATCGCCTTCACCATGTTCGTGCCCGAGAGCAAACCGCTGCCAGTGGAGCTTCCCACACCACCAGAAGGGGGCGAGTGGGAAGAAACACCTCAGTTTATCGACAAGAGCTTATATCGCATTGAGGGCCAGGGATACTTAGAGCAGGGCAATTCACAGGTTTTCATGATTTCCCATGAAGGAGGTACTCCCCGTCAGCTCACCAGTGGGGACTACGAGCACAACAGCCAACTCAGCTGGGGCAAAAATAATAAGGCCATTTACTTTTCAGCGAATCGCCACCCAAATCATGAAATTGAACTGCTGGATTCAGAAATTTATAAGGTAAATATCAACGATGGAAATATTGAGCAAGTAACCGAAAGATTTGGCCCCGATTTTCAACCTCAAATCTCACCCGACGGAAGAAAGCTGGCATATTTAGGCTATGAAGATCAGCGGTTTTCCTACCACCAAAACACTTTGCGAGTGATCGACCTCGCTAGTGGAAAAAACCAGCTAATAAAAACTGCCAGCGATCGTAGCGTTTCCGATTTTCAGTGGCTCGCTGACAGTAAGCGTATTGCTTACAGCTATGACAATCATGGCTCAACCAAAATTGCCATTAAGAAAATTGGCGGAAAGGAAACCTTGATAGCGGATGACGCCGGTGGACTGACACTAGGCGCGCCCTATAGTTTTTCAGATTTTGCTGTATCCAAACGTGGACACGTAGTTTATACACAAACCACACCTCAAATTCCCGCAGAACTTGCAATTTCTCGTGGCGGCAAGATAAAAACTCTCACGGCGATCAACAGTGATTTGATACCTCTACGCAATATGGCCCATGTGGAAGAGATCAACTACAAGTCCAGCTTCGATGCTCGCAATATCCAGGGCTGGATAGCCTACCCCCCAAATTTCGACCCCCAAAATAAATACCCCCTGTTACTTGAGATTCACGGTGGCCCACTATCTAACTACGGCCCGCGCTTTTCTGCCGAAATGCAACTGTTTGCCGCCGCAGGCTATGTCGTGCTCTACACTAACCCTCGCGGCTCTACCAGCTACGGCAGTGAGTTTGCCAACCTGATCCATCACAACTTCCCGAGCCAGGATTACGATGACCTAATGGCAGGTGTCGATGCAGTTATCGCCCAAGGCTATATCGATGAGGATCAATTATTTGTCACAGGTGGAAGTGCCGGCGGCACACTGACGGCCTGGATTATTGGTAAAACTGAACGATTCAGGGCTGCGGTAGTTGTCGCACCGGTAATCAATTGGGAGAGCTTTGTTCTAACTGCCGATTACTCCAAAATATTTACTCGCTACTGGTTTTCCGGGATGCCTTGGGAGGCCCCCGAGGAGTATCGACGCCGCTCTCCACTCACATATATTGGCAATGTCGCGACACCGACCATGCTATTGACTGGAGAAAACGATTATCGCACCCCGATATCTGAGACCGAGCAGTTTTACCAAGCACTAAAGTTAAATGATGTAGAGGCAGCTATGGTGCGCCTTCCAAACACATCCCATAACTTTTCCGATAGACCCAGCAAGAGAATCTCTAAAGTAGCTTCGACCCTCTACTGGTTTGATCAACACAAACCCGATAGAGAAAATGAAAGCGAGGATTTGGCAACCAACTAATTCAAAATTTTACAGGTATATTCGGCCAAATAACGGAGTAGCAGGTCAGCCATCCTGCTGCTCCATCACGGATTATCCCATCGAGCACACCAGTCAACGGATCATTCCCTTTGTCCCCCCTTCCTCAGGTATCCTGTAGGAAGCAAGAAGGAGGAGCCTAAAGATCATGAACCGGCTAATAAAAATTGTCGCAGCGATGTTTATCGCCAGCCCTGCGCTCGCTGATAACCAACTACCCAATTTTAGTTACGAGGATGTATTTAACCTCGAATACGCGAGTAGCCCTCAGTTCAGCAGTGACGGGAAAAGTATTTATTACGTCCGCAACTCAATGAACAAAATGAAAGACGGCAAGCGCGCGAACCTTTGGCGTATCGGTACCGATGGCAAAGATCACCGCCCTCTGACCTCTGGAGACTACTCCGATTACTCCCCACAGCTATCCCCAGACGGGAAGACCATCGCTTTTATCAGCACCCGCAGTGGCAGCCCGCAGATCCACCTGCTGTGGTTAGATAATGGCCAAAATCTGCAGATTACTCACCTGCCAAAATCCCCCTCCAATATCCAGTGGTCACGGGATGGTAAGCAAATAGCTTTCACTATGTTCGTACCGGAAAGCAAACCTCTGCCAGTACAGCTCCCCAGTGCCCCGGAAGGCGCAGAGTGGGCTAAGCCACCACAGTTTATCGACAGCAGCATTTATCGTTCAGATGGCATGGGCTATTTAAAGCAGGGGCATGTACAGGTTTTTGTGATCCCTCGAGAGGGCGGTACCCCTCGACAGCTTACCGAAGGCGAGTACGATCACCACAGCAGTCTCGCCTGGAGTAAAAATAACGATGCAATTTACTTCTCAGCCAATCGTCATCCCGATCACGAAATCGAGCTGATGAACTCGGAAATTTACAAGGTGAGCCTACAAAACGGCAATATCGAGCAAATTACCGAACGTTATGGTCCCGACCATCACCCGCAGATGTCTCCAGATGGTACGAAGCTGGCCTATTTAGGCTTTGAGGATCAAAAGCTCGGATACCAACAACATACTCTGCGCGTCCTGGATCTCAATAGCGGGAAGTACCGTAAAATAAAAACTGCCAAGGATCGCAGCATCTCCAACTTCCACTGGCTAGACGATAGCAAGCGAATTGCCTATAGCTACGACGATCACGGCTCCACCAAAATAGCCATCAAGAAAATTGGTTCCAGCGAAACCCTGATGGCCAGCAACGCTGGAGGGCTTTCGCTGGGACGCCCTTACTCCGGTGCCAATTTTGCAGTTTCCAAACGCGGGGACATCGCCTACACACAAACAACCCCTCAGAACCCAGCCGAACTGGCTCTAGCTCGCAACGGCAAAACCCAGGCACTCACCAAGCTCAATGAAGACCTGATGCCACTGCGCGAGATGGCAGACGTTGAGGAGATCAACTACAAATCGAGCTTTGACGGCCGAGATATTCAGGGCTGGGTCGCTTACCCTCCCAATTTCGACCCCAAGATGAAGTATCCCCTCTTATTGGAAATTCACGGTGGTCCCTTCTCTAATTACGGTCCCAGATTTTCCGCCGAAGTCCAGTTATTTGCCGCTGCTGGTTACGTTGTTCTATACACGAACCCCCGAGGCTCCACCGGCTACGGCCATGAATTTGCCAACTTAATTCACCATAACTACCCAAGCCAGGATTATGACGACCTGATTTCTGGCGTCGATGCAGTAATTGCTCAAGGTTATATTGATGAAGAGCAGCTTTTTGTTACCGGTGGCAGTGGTGGGGGTACACTGACAGCCTGGATTATTGGCAAAACCGATCGCTTCAGAGCTGCTGTTGTTGCCAAGCCTGTCATCAACTGGGAGAGCTTCGTTTTAACTGCTGATTATTCGAGGTTTTTTACCAGCTATTGGTTCTCAGGGATGCCCTGGGAGAAACCTGAGGAATACCGCCGTCGCTCACCGCTCACCTATGTCGGAAACGTTACCACTCCCACTATGCTCTTAACCGGGGAAGAGGATTACCGCACACCGATGTCAGAAACGGAACAGTTTTATCAAGCACTAAAACTCAATGATGTTGATGCTGCCATGGTTCGCATTCCTGGGGCATCTCACAGTATCGCTGCCAGGCCAAGTCAATTAGTAGCAAAGGTTGCCTCTATTCTTTATTGGTTTGATCAACACAAACCCAACCAAGAAAGCCAAGACCTTGTAGCAAGATAAATAAACATTCAATTTATTATATTTTGACACTTTCCCAGTGGGCTCTTTGAGCCCACTGGGAAATCTTGTTCCTAGCGCCATTTGTACCGCATAATCTCTGAAACAACAGACATGGACGAGATCATGCGCAAACTAATATTTCTATTATTTCTCTGGCCCACCTTTGTCTTCTCCAGCCAAATCCCCCTGAATGACTTGATACGTCATGCTGATATACAAGAAGTTAAAATCTCACCAACTGGTACGCATATAGCAATTCGAAAGCTCCATGAGGGTGAGAGGGTTCTCATTTTTATGTCCTTGGAAACAAGGAAAGTTACAGGTCTTTTACGTTTTCGCGGTGAGGAAGAGGTAGGAGATTTTTTCTGGGCCAACCATGAACGGGTTGTTGCTGAGATAGTATCCCGGCAAACCTCACTGGAAACACCTGTCACATATGGTTCGCTCTATGCGATCAATTACGACAATACAAAAGCCAAAAATATTTTTGGCCACTCAAGTGGGGAGATGCAAACTGGCACTCGTTTCAAAAAAGCTAAAGCCACATATGCACACGCTGACTTGGTGGACCCTCTAATCCATAAAGATAAAAAAATATTGATATCCACTCGTCCATGGGCTCAAAACCAAGAAGCTATTGGGGAGATTTTAGAGCTGGATATCTACAGTGGTATCAAGAAAAAAGTGGCTAAGCTTCCAGAGGTTGACGGAGTTGTCCACACAGATAATAAAGGTAATATAGCATTTGCCACAGGGGTAAATGAAGAGAGCTATAAGCAACTTTATCAAATGACTGAAAATGGCTGGAAATTAGTAGACCAACCTGTATTAAAAAATGGCACCCCTGTTGGCTCAGACCCAAAAACCGGAGAGTTCTATCTAACGATTTATCACAATGACAATACTGAACAACTTATTAAAGTAGATACCAATTCAATGGAATACGAATCCGTATTCCAACATGAAATTTCAGATATCGAAGGTATTATTTACAATCCAAAAGATCTAAAACCACTCGGAGTGTATCTTTACCCAGACTACCCTGAGGAATATTTCTTTGATGATGGCGAAGGATTTTCCGCATATTTCCGCGGGTTAAAAAAGGCCTTTGATGGGTACAATCTTCTATTTACAAGCTTTACAACTGATGGTTCCTTGGGGATATTAAAGGTATATGGCGATAGACTTCCCGGAGACTATTTCTTAGTAAATACTAAAACCAAAAAAGTTGACTTCCTAATTTCCTCATCAGAGTGGCTAGACCCCCAAGCACTCAACCCAATGGTTGCAGATTCATTTATAACCGAAGACAAGCTTCGCATTGGCACTTACTTAACATTCCCCAAAAACAAAAAAGAAAATCTGCCGATGGTCGTCATTCCTCACGGAGGGCCCCATTCTCGTGATTATTGGACCTACAATCAAACCGCTCAAATATTATCCATGAACGGTTACTTGGTTCTGCAAATGAATTTTCGTGGCTCAACGGGATACGGTGGAGGGTTCTATACCGCTGGAGAAAAGGAATGGGGCAATAAGATTCAACAAGATATTGCCGACTCAGTTAAATGGGCTATAGAAAAAGGTTACGCAGATCCTGAGCGTATATGTATTTATGGTGCAAGCTTTGGTGGTTACTCGGCACTTATGAATCCTATTCGCCACCCCAACCTGTACAAGTGTGCGGCAGGTTATGTTGGTATATATAACTTAGAAATGATGTATACAAAAGGAGATATCAAGCAGAGGGATCGCGGAATTGCATACTTAAACCGAGAACTCAGCCGGGATGAAAACTTCCTCAACGAGAACTCCCCCTTTATAGCTTAGAAAAGCTCAATTTGCCGATATTTTTGATTCATGGCGAAGAAGACCAACGGGCTCCCTTTGAACACGCTAAAGCCATGGTGAAAGAGTTCAAAAAAATGAACAAGCCTGTTAAAACTCTGTTTGTAAAAAGAGAAGGGCACGGGTTCTATACTGAAGAAAATAATATGAAACTCTACACGGAACTTCTTGAGTTTTTAGACGAGCATATAGGTATCGGGGCAGCCGAAAAGCAGCCTAGCAGAGGATAGAGTAATAAACTGAGAATGTAGCCCCAAACAACCAGGGGCTACATATTTTCGGTTTCGCGATCACTTCAAAATGAATCTCACTCAACCGTGATCGTGATATGCCTTCCATTTCTTCATATGACGATCTTTTTTTTCAGCCTTCAAGGTTTCCAATTTGGCCAGCTGTTCATCTGTTAATACAGATTCAAATTGAGTGCGCATCTGGTTGCGGCCCTGCATTTTAGCGACTTCCAGTTTGCCAATCTCGGCTCCCAGGCTTGCCAGTGTCTGCTGATCCGCACCGGCACGAATTGCTTCACGTAGCTCTTCATACGCTTTGTGCATTTCTTCGCGCTTAGCTATTTTTCCTTCACGGTTGGAATCACGAAGCTCTTTCAGTTGATCCTTTTGAGCTTCTGTCAGATCCAGTTCTTTAGCAATTTTTTCTGGACCATGACCGCGACCATCCATACGTCCTTTACCATCACATGCCATGCTAACGGCTGGTACAGCTACAACGCCAGCCAAAGCCAAACTACCTACTACAGTTCTCCAGTTTTTCATCATTCAACCCTCTCGTTTGCATTCAGTAAGTACATAGTAAGTGGGCGCCGTGTAAACAGGGGATAACTGTAGTAAACCTTTGTTAAGAACTCTCTATAAGCGCATTTTTATAATAAATACAAATTAAAAATGTACTGCCTGTAAACAACTTTTCAAATTAATCGTTATTTGGGGAATTAAGAGAGTTGGGCAGCATTTAAATTAGAAATTTATTCCGGAAGTTATACAAGGCTAACTTGTATAACTTCCACAATATTCAGAGGTTTTAATGGAGAGCGGCTGAGGAGGGATTTTGCTTCGTATCCACATCTTCCAGTGAGTGGGTCAGAACAAAGTAATAAACAACCTGCTCGCGCCCCTGGACTTCGGCTATCAGGTCAAAGTTGTACTCTCCCCGCTCCCCGGGAGAAATACGTACAGCAGCTATATGTTCAGGCTCAATAAACAGCTCGGCGACAGGTCGTTTACCGCGCATTACCTGAACTAGCTTGGTACGAGCATCTTCAGCAGTGAAGCGCCAGTGGTAGTCATCATCATCGTATACTACCGAATCACTACTCCCGGCCCTGACAATACAATTTGTATGCTCTGTCAGCCAAGGCCAAAATTCACTGAATAACAGGGAGCTTTTCATTGCGAATCAGTCATCCAGCTCAAGAGCATCGCTGCCAAGCTCAAACTCTTCAGCTATTTGCTGACACCAGCGATTCAACCGCTCTGCGGTCATCTCTTCCTGCTGGTCTTCATCAATAGCCAGACCGACAAATTTTGATTCACCTTCCACCTCAGCCTTTGAGGCTTCATATTCATAGCCTTCCGTGGACCATAGACCAACTATAGTGGCTCCCTTTTCCACAATAACATCGTGAAGCATACCCATCGCGTCCAGGAAATAATCACCGTACCCAAACTGGTCTCCCAGGCCAAATAGAGCAACCGTCTTACCGGTAAAATCAATTTCCTGCACATCCTCCCAGAACTCTTCCCAATCAGATTGAATCTGACCAAAGTCCCAGGTAGGAATTCCAAAAATAAGATGTTGGTAGTTAGCAATATCCAGCTGGGTGACATCAGCAACATCAAACAGGTCTACATTGCTTTCGCCTAGGCGGGCGCGAATACGCAAAGCTACAGACTCGGTATTACCCTCATCACTGCCATAGAACAAGCCGATTTTACTCACAGTCAACCCTCTCCGCCCAATCCGGGCCGCTACATACTGAATTACAAGGCGGCGTATTCTCCCAGCAATAACCGGGCTCAGCAAGTTACCTATTGGATCAGATTTCGGAAGGTATAAAGAAAAATGCCCCCGGGGCAGCGGGGGCTAAGGGTTATGAACCTGCTGGGCCTTGGGGAAGGGTGCACCCAGCGGATCGCACAAGGAGTCGTTGGTTGGGGGGCCTAGGACTCAGTATCCTGGCTAGCAGAGCTTTCACTACGCCGTTTCATTTGGCGTGCTTTGCGTTCGCTCTTAATCTGCTCTAACTTGGCCTTCTGCTCATCAGTTAGAATGGACTTAAACTGTTCTTTCATTTTGTTGCGGTTTTGCATTTCCTGAAGCTTTAGCTTGCCGAGCTCGTCACCCAGCTGGTCCAGTGTTGCTTGATCAGCACCGGACTCAATTGCCGCATCTATTTGCCTGCGCAGCTCGATCATTTGCTCGTGCTGTGCCATCCTCGCCTCGCGGTTACTTTCCCGGTTAGCTTTTAACTGTGCCTGCTGACCCTCGGTCAGCTCAAGCTGGCGGACCATATATTCAAATCCGCGCCCCTGATCACCTTCACTACCTCCGAAAGCTAGTGCCGCTGGGGCAACCAGAACACCTACCAAAGCCAAGCTTCCCATTGCTTGTTTCCAGTGTTTCATCCCTTCGTCCTCATGTTCGCGTTCAGTGACTACATAGTAAGCCCAGCTTGTGTAAACGGGGGAAAACGCCGGTAAACATTTGTTAAGAACGGTAAAAAGCCCTATCCCCAGCGGTAACCAGCGCCAGCGCTTTGCATATAATGGCCACACAGAAACTGAGAGAACGCCATGAGCCGCATCCTTTTAATCGACGATGACACCGAACTCACCGACTTACTAAGGGAGTACCTTACCGGAGAGGGTTTTCAAGTAACCGCTGCCAATGATGGTGGCCGGGGGCTAGAGCTCGCTCAGAGCGAGAGTTTTGACGCTCTGGTTCTGGACGTCATGCTGCCCGTTCACAATGGCTTTGAAGTACTACGCAAACTTAGGGAGGAGGCATCAGCAGCAAGTCGCTCCCTGCCGGTTTTGATGCTCACTGCAAAAGGAGACACTGTAGATCGTATCGTCGGCCTTGAAATGGGTGCCGATGACTACCTGCCCAAACCTTGCAATCCCAGGGAGTTGGCGGCCCGACTGCGTGCAGTGCTCCGCCGCGGCCGAGTCGAAGCTGAAGAAAGCGACGACAGTCTTAGCAGCGGCCAGATTCGACTACTGCCTGCAGAGCATCAGGGCTATTGGAATGATCAAGCTTTGGCTCTGACCGGCGCAGAGTTCGCCGTGCTCAAGGTACTGGTTCAGCATGCCGGCGAAGTGGTTGGCAAAGAGGTTCTCACTGAAAGTGCCCTTGGCCGTAAGCTGATGCCCTACGACCGCTCAATCGATGTCCATGTCAGTAACATTCGCAAGAAGCTCGCGGATAAAGGTGCCAGCCGCGACCTAATTATCAATATCCGAGGTGCCGGATATATGCTCACCCAGAGCAAGCAGTAGGTTTTCCACGATGCGCAGTCTCTTCTGGAAAATGTTCTTTGGGGCCTGGATCACCGCCATGGTGATGGTTGTAGCCGCCATTTACATTACCCACTTCGGTGAATTCGGCGATCCCCGACAAGAGGAACGTTGGGAGGGCCCCGCCCTATTTCGCGAAGTCATGCGAAATATGCGAATCGCCCGCCGTCACGGTCCCGAACAATTCCAGCACTGGCTCGAGAAAGCCCCCAAAAAAGTCAAACGGCGGGTTTATGCGGTTGATCAACAAGGCAACGACATCCTCGGTCGAGAAGTGCCATCAAATATGGGCTCGTTGATCGACAGCCTTGATTACCGCAATCGCGAAGCTCACAAACTGGTAAATAACAAGCCCACTGTAGGTTTCTTCCTGCCGCTGCGCACCGGAGACCCCCTGCGTATCGTCGTCGTTGCTGGGGATAGCAAGGAAGGGCTATTACTGCGCTTCCTGTGGCGCAACTTCTGGCCAATGTTGCTGCTTTCCATGATTGCCTCAGGTCTAGCTTGCTACTGGTTAGCCCGCTACTTGAGCCGCCCTCTTGAACAGTTGCGTGCCGCCACTAAGCGTGTCGCTGCCGGCGAACTAGATTACCGCGTGACTCCATCCCTGAAGTCTCGAAATGATGAACTGACTGACCTGGCCCTGGACTTCGACTCCATGACTGCCCAGCTTCAGGAGTCGATGTCCGAGCAGCGCCGCCTGATCAAGGATGTCTCTCACGAACTGCGCTCGCCATTAGCGCGCCTGCAAGTGGCACTGGCCATCGCCCGCCAAAAGCAAATTAACGGGCTCAATACAGAACTGGATAAAATCGGCAAGGCAGCGGATTACCTGGAAGATATTATTGCCGACGTGCTATCACTTCCTATTAGCAGCCAGGAGCAGCGCCCCCTGGATGACGTAGTGGAAGTAAATGCCCTGATAAGCGCCCTGGCGGAAGACCTCCACAGCGAAGCTGCTGACAAAGACCTATCCTTTGAAATTCGCTCCGAAGGGGAAGAGCTCCTTGTCGCAACCCGGGGCAGCTCCCTGACCGCTGCCCTGGAGAACATCCTGCGCAACGCAATCAAGTACAGTCCCGAGCACGGCCGGGTCAAGGTGTTGATTAAAGAATCTTCAGATTCCTGCACCATCTCAGTCATTGACTCAGGTTCCGGCGTAGCAGATGAGGAATTGGAGGCTATTTTCCGCCCCTTCTATCGCACAGATAGTGCACGCACCCGGGAAAGTGGTGGCTTTGGACTGGGACTCGCTATCGCCCAGCGCACCATCCTGCATCACCAGGGAAGTATCAGCGCCAAAAACAGCCGGGATGCGGGCCTGTGTGTTGAGATTAAGCTCCCCCTGCTACATATTGCCGACGATTAAGCATCGCAGCAGCTAATATAAGCATCTCTACCGCCAGAGTTTTCTGGCGGTTGCTTCCTTGCACCCGCAAATAGCAAAGGAACCCGCTATGCGCTGGATTATTTATATTCTTATTGCCCTGGTAATTCTCGTGCTCGCGGGATATTTATTCCCACGCGAAGTCACTGTTCATCGCAGCGTATTTATCAACAAACCACCACGAGTGGTTTTCCCCTACGTTAATAATTTTCACAAATTCAACGAGTGGTCCCCATGGCGCCACATCGACCCCTCGGTACTCTATGAGTACAGCGGTCCCCAAGAAGGCGTCGGTGCCAAAATGACTTGGCGCGGTGAAAACTCCAAAGCTGGAAGCGGCAGTCAAACCATCTTTGCCAGCAAACGAGATTCTGTGGTCGCTACCAAACTGGATTTTGGCGATGGCAGCCAGGCCACAGCAGAATTCCAGCTGGAACCAAAGGATGGCGGCACCCTTCTTACCTGGAACTTCCACAGCGATACCGGCGGTGGCCCCAGAGAGCGCTGGATGGGTCTGGCAGTGAAAAAAATGGTGGGAGAGTCCTATGAGCAAGGATTGGAAAAACTAAAGAACCTGGTTGAAACCGCACCGGAAAATAACAACTCCGGCGGAACCTCTACCGATTCAGTTTCAGATATTCCGTCCGATGTGGATGACGCTATGGGTGATGGCCCCCAAGGCATCCCCAATGAATTGCGCAATCAAAATGAGGAGGAGGCGGGAGAGACACCCGCAACCCCACAATAGTCCTCAGCGCAGCTCCTGCAGCGACCTCCTTTCCAGGTAGCCGCCCAGGGCTTTATCGGATTGGAGAGCTGGAGAAGTGGTGCACTACCAGCTCCGGCTTATCGCGCTGGATAAACAGAGTGGCCAAGATCCGCTTTCCCCCACGACTCCAGGTACTGTGGTCGTGGGCGTTAAAGGTCACGGTAATTTGATTAAACCCGGACTGCAATAATTTTTCTGGAATATGCAGATCTGCAGCATAAAGTCGCTGGACCTTGCTGCCATTAATATATAAATGTGCATGCCCCTCCAAAAATGGCTCACCTTCCTCACCGGCAAAGCGCGGGGATTCCAGTTCAAACCGATCGTAATCAATATGGAGGTTGTAGCCCGACAGGTCATCCCGACTGATATCCAGCTCAATCCTGGGCACTGCGACATGTACCGGTATCTCAATCAGGGGGTGCTGATCGCCATTGTGTCCCGCGTGAGAATTTGTCTGGGCCACCTGTGACGACACCGGAACAGCTGCGCCCAAGAGCAAAACCCCGGCGATAAAATACCAATGCATTTTCATTGAATATTTACTCCTGTAGGAGCCCCTGAATAACTCCGTGATACCTCTGGCTGTCAGAGGCCCCCTAGATTAAATATGAGTTAATACTCCCAGCAGCGATTCACGACTCCCTCGCTATCCAACTTGCCAGCAAAACGCGGGCCAAACGTATACGGGAAAGCTGGAATCAATTGGCCGCTACTATCCTCAGTCACCGTCAAATGATAATGGTAGCCGCGCTGATTATCGCTGTGACCGTTGAATTGATCGAGATAGGCCCCGCCCCGATCAGTCAAACTTTCATCCCAGTAGTAATCCTCGTAAAAGAAACCTGAGACAGTCTCAAACTGATTGCCAGAGGGGGATGTATAGCTATCACTGGTATCAGGGCCTGCGTAATTCGTATATGTAACGCCGCGATCGACATTGTATTCATCAACTAACAAACAGTTGCGCCGACCGGCAACACCGCAACCCGTAGCTGAATTCGGGTTATCGTAATTACGAATTGCCCAGCTACTTTTTGCCAATACACCAGCATCCTCCCATGGACCATAGATAGCGTAGCCATCGGCGGTATACCCATAGATGGGAGAGTGCCCATCCGCAGTATCACCGACGATATCTGCCAAACAATTACTATAAACATGGTGGTGATAGTCGCCATTTGCCGCGTGGCCCGCACAAATATCCACATCGTACAATTCGGCTACAGGAGCCAGGGTGTGCCAGATATTGTTGACCCTCTGCCCGTCACTCCATTGATAAATAGAGGTGCCGTTGACCCAATACCCCTGAGCACCAAGACCTGATTCACAGGGTTCTGTTGCCACTTCCGGCTCTACCGGGAAATAACCCTCGTGGGAAACTTCTTCCGGGCAGACGGGTCCCGGTGGCCAAAAACCGTAACCTGCCCCAGCAGCGCAAGTGTCATTGCTGCGATAGCCAATATCCTGTGCAAAGCTGACGCTATCCCCCACTTCAACAGAGGGATAACCATTGAGGAAGTCGGAAAATGCTTTGGGACGATCAACAAGTGAATCAAATATTTCCCGAGTGATATCAATCTGATAATTGGGAATACCTGAGGCAGTAATCTTCGTGTACTCTTTTCCATTAACCCTGACCGATTCAATCCTCTGGACATTCACCAGCACCCGGCGATTACCGTTGCTCTTGAAAATATAGCGAGCACGCTCTCTATCTGTATTTAGAATCCATCCCTCTTCTGAGACTGTATAAGCAGAGTTCAGCGCATCACCTTCTGCATCATATTCACGCTCGGGGAGCTGTTGCGCCACGGCACTCGCAACGCTCAGCCAGGACAAAACCCCAGTCGCAAAATAGCTTTTTAGCTTCACAAAACCACTCCTTATTTTTTATTTATAAAGAAATAACTTCATACCATTAAATATCGACAGGAAATCTGACCGCTCAATACAGTCAAAAAACCCAACCCGACACAGCGCACCTCCTTACACCGAAAAGACAAGGCAAACAACAAGATTGACACTCAGGATGGAGCAATCGAAGCAACACACCCACAATCAGACCACCCCACCAGAAGAAGCACTCAAAAAGCCCTCATATGTACAATCATCTTTCTCTAATCAAGCAAAACACCTACAAGAAAAGCTTTAAAAAAGCGCCCAACAATCATCAACAAAAATACAGGGACTTTATCAACATTTCACAACCACAAAAAAAATCGAGAAAACCATAAAAAATCGTCAAAAAAACTCACTTAATTTTTTATGCATTACTTAATGCCGTAAAAATCAAAAAAGTAGCCCGCAAAAGTGAATGAATTGTGGAAGCCTACGGACTGAATTCACAACATTTGATATTTTCTATATTTCTTACAGGACTCGACAAACTGTCGAAATATTATTAATTAATAAAAATAGAAAAATGAAAATCCGGACACTGCGGGTGTACCGAAAACCACTTTCGGCAGTTCAGTGTTTTTTGAAGAAGGGAAAGTAAATTGCTGTGCCAACGAGTGAAGGGTGAGATCTGCAAATAAATATACGGCTAAACTCAATTCGAAAACTATGGGTTAATCACTCGCCACTTATGTCTCTGCTGCCATTTTTTAGCATTGCCTTATATATAAAAAAGCCCGCTAGTGCGGGCTTTTTTACTTCTAACCTAATTTCGGCCGATTGCGCCGAGCAGCCGGTGCTGGCGACTTGCGCAACTTCCTGCGCTGGCGCTCCAGATTTTGTTTCTCACCCTGGGTCAATGGGCGCTGGCCCAGTTTCGGCATTCCCGCCGTTACGCAGAGGTCATCGATCTCGCGGGGCTCCATCTCAATCCACTGCCCGACGCGCACATGGGAGGGAATAAAGACGCTGCCGTAGCGCACACGCTTCAAGCGGCTAACTCTAACTCCCTGGGACTCCCACAGACGACGTACCTCGCGGTTGCGGCCCTCCATCACTACGCAGTAGAACCAGCGGTTTTTACCTTCACCACCACTCTCTACAATGTCGGTAAAGCGCGCCGACCCATCATCCAACAACACGCCCTTGAGCAGACGCCGCCTCATTTCCTCATCCACATCGCCTTGGATTCGAACCAAATATTCGCGGTCGATTACCGAGGAGGGGTGCATTAATTTATTGGCCAGCTCTCCGCTATTGGTAAACAGCAATAAACCACTGGTGTTGAAATCCAGACGCCCAACAGAAATCCAGCGGCCGGTTTTCAGTCTCGGCAGGCGATCGTAGACCGTCGGGCGGCCTTCAGGGTCGTGGCGGGAGCATATTTCCCCAACCGGTTTGTTGTAGAGTATTACCCGGCAGCGATTCTGCTCTGCCGAAGGCAGCCGGCTACCATCAAACTCGATATGATCCGCGTCGGTTACACGCTCGCCGAGCTCCGCCACTTTTCCATTTACGGTTACGCGGCCCGCATCAATTGCGCGCTCCATTTCACGGCGCGAACCGAGGCCGGTGCGTGCTAATACTTTCTGTAATTTCTCGCCTGCTGGCGGGGTACCATCACTCATGGGGTGGTGCTTTCCACTTGTACTACTTCTTTGGAATCTTCATCGACATCAGCATTTGCCTCCACCGACTTCTCGGCGACCTCTTCAGCTGTGTCGTCTTCGGCAAACATACTGCTGGGTGGTAACGTTGCCGTTAGAGAGTCCTCGCTCTCTTCTTCTGCTTGCAGCGATTCAGCGCTGCTTTCCTCATCACTGTGAAGTTCACTCTCTTCACTAAGATCAACATCTATATCCAACTCCAAATCATCTTCAGAGTCTTCCTGCTCCATTTCCCACTGGATCTCTGCAGCCGCAGTTTCCACTGGGTCTTCCTCTGCATCCGTCTCGGCGGGCGCTACTTCGGCGTCTACTCCGGGCTCGGACTCGGACTCGGACTCGGACTCGGACTCGGACTCGGACTCGGACTCGGACTCGGACTCGGCGCCTGATGCTTCAGCAGCAACTTCCTCAGCCAAAGCCTCTACCAGGGCATCGTCTATATCTTCATGTTCGGCCGCAGGGGCTTCAGTAGAGGGTTCTGCCTCGGAGCCTTGCTCTGACTCAGAGCCTTCCGAAGCACTATTGTCCACCTCGGACTCTCCCTCCTCGGGAACCGGCTCTGGAGGCAAACCTTCCTGCTCCAGAATCTGGTTCAGACTCTCGATATCGCGGATCTCCGCCAGAGTCGGCAAATCATCCAGGGTGCTCAAATTAAAATAATCGAGAAACTCCCGGGTTGTTGCGTAGAGAGACGGCTTACCGGGCACGTCCCGCTGCCCCACAACTTTAATCCAACCGCGCTCCAGCAGGGTTTTAACAATATGCGAACTCACCGCAACGCCGCGGATATCCTCGATATCACCACGGGTTACCGGCTGTCGATAAGCGATAATGGCAAGGGTCTCCAAGGTAGCACGGGAATACCGTTGCGCCTTTTCCTCCCACAGCCGATTCACCCATGGGGCCAGGTCTTCCGGCACTTGAAAACGCCAACCAGTCGCGACTTTCTTCAGTTCAAACCCTCGGTCAGCACAACTCTGGGCGATTTCTTCAAGCACATCTCTCAGGGTAGTCTTGGAGGGTTGCTCTTCCTCGTCCAGCAAAGACAACAGTTTTTCTTCACTGAGGGGCTGGCCAGCGGCCAACAGGGCGCCTTCGACGATTTTGCGCAGTAATTCGGGGGCGATTGTCATCTTCTATTTTCTAACTCGAATACATTTCCGACGCTTTATCCGAGGCCTCTACAGCGTCCTCTGGATCTTCAACCTCTTCGAGAGTCTGATCCTCAAGCTCGCTGCCAGTACCGTCTTCGCTTTCACTACTGTGGGTAGCAGCGCGAGCACGCACGTGGATCGGGCCAAAAGCTTCATTCTGCACCAGCTCCACCAGAGACTCTTTTACCAGCTCCATCACTGCCAGGAAGGTCACTACGACACCGAGGCGACCCTCCTCAACGGTAAACAGGCTGACAAATGGCACAAACTGGCCGTGGCGGATCTTATCCAGCACCTGGGTCATACGCTCGCGGGTGGACAACTTCTCCCGCTCAACCTGGTGGCTCTCAAACATATCCGCACGCCGCAGCACATCAGCCAGGGCGACCAGGACTTCTTTCAAGTCAATTTCAGGGTCGGGGCGTGTGATACTTCGATCGGGAGCCTCTGCGTTGGCCTGATGGACATCCCGGCCAACACGGGGGATTTCATCGAGATCCTCAGCCGCAGTTTTGAAGCGCTCATACTCCTGCAAACGGCGAATCAGAGCCGCGCGGGGGTCCTCGCCCTCTTCCTCCTCCGCTTCAGGCGGTCGCGGCAACAACATCCGCGACTTTATTTCCGCCAACATAGCGGCCATGACCAGATACTCGGCGGCCAAGTCAAAGCGAATTGCCGTCATCATCTCCACATACGCCATATATTGATGGGTGATGTCGGAGACGTTGATCTCGAGAATATCCAGGTTTTGGCGGCGAATCAGGTATAGCAGGAGATCCAGAGGCCCCTCGAAAGCCTCCAGAACAACTTCCAAAGCATCTGGTGGAATAAAGAGATCCTGCGGGAGGTCGTTAAAGATTTCGCCCTGCACCAAGGCCAGGGGGGAATCCTCATCCGAGTCCTGGCCCGGCGATTCCGCATTGCCAGCCTGGGCAGAAGCTTCATCATCGCTCGCCGCAACCTCGGCCAGCACTTGCTCCTCGACCTCTGCTAGTAACTCATCACTGGACACCCTGCCCCACCCTCAATCGTGCAAACGCGCGATTATACACGGCGCCGCAGCTTTCAGCCGAGTATTTCGTCAGTTGCCCCACATCCCTGGCGAATCAGTTGGGGCTCATCACCCGTCAGGTCGATCACGGTGGTGGGCTCCAACCCGCAGAAACCGCCATCGATAACCAATTCCACTTGGTGCTCCAGGGTATCGCGGATATCGTAAGGTTCGGTTAGGGGCTGTTCTTCGCCGGGCATAATCAGGCTACAGCTCATCAACGGCTCGCCCAATTCTTCAATCAGGGCCAGGGCGATGGGATTATCCGGCACGCGAATACCGATGGTCTTGCGCTTCGGATGAATTAACCTGCGCGGCACCTCGGCGGTCGCCGGCATAATAAAGGTATAGGAACCCGGCGTATGATTCTTTAACAGCCTAAACATCTGATTGTCGACCTTCGCATAGGTCGCCAGCTCCGATAGGTCTCGGCACATCAATGTGAAGTTGTGCTGCTTGTCCAGTTGGCGCACCCCTCGAATGCGCTCAACCGCCAGCTTCTCTCCCAGTCGACAGCCTATGGCGTAAGCTGAATCGGTGGGAAAAACAATAACGCCCCCTTGGGCGACGATCTCTGCTGCCTGAGTGATCAGGCGGCCTTGAGGATTATCCGGATGAATCTGAAAAAACTGCGCCACAAAGCCCCCCAAAAGCCTTACCGATTGAAAATACCTCACTGCCATCCACCAGGCTTAAAGCCGGACGATGGCCCCCAATTCACAAGCCGGAATTAGGGCAGCGAAACGTGACCCCGCTGTTCCCGGTGCAGAGTGTGCCACAGATTCCACACCGGCTCGACGTCTGCGGGCAACCTGACACAACCCAATTCACGCCAGGGCTGCTCCGGCTGGTGAAAATCGCTGCCAAGAGAGCAGTATGGCATCGATTTGCCCGCCGCTTCCGCGGCCGAGAGTAACAATTTCTTTAACTCTCGGGTCTGTGTCGGGTTTTGCCGACCGCACAGCAACTCTATCGCATCCCCATTTTCTTCAAGAAAAGCCCCCAGCAGTCGCAATAACTGTGTGCGGGTCAATCCGTACTTAAGCGGATGGGCCAATACCGCACAACCACCAGCACTGTGAATAGTAGCGATGGTCTCACCTAACTGGGGCCACTCAACCTTTACGTCTCCTACTTTGCCAGCCCCCAAGTAACGCTTAAACGCCTTACCGGTATCATCTATATGACCAGCTTCCACCAGCCATCGCGCGAAATGGGGTCTACCCAATACGGAGTCACCCGCCAGGGCGCGCCCACCCTCCAAGGCACCGCTAAAGCCACGCTTCTCCAGCTTTTCCGCGATACGCTCTGCCCGCTCCTCGCGCAACTGCTCACGCAGCTGAATGGCTTCTTGCAGAGGCCCCGATTCGGGATTGATGTTCAGGCCTACAATATGTACGGGTCTACGCCCCCAAAGACTGGAGAACTCAATCCCCGCCACCACATCTACGCCCAAACAGTCACCTTCCTGTTGAGCCTCAGGCACACCATCGACCGTATCGTGGTCGGTCAGGGCGAGCATCGTCACACCTTGGGATTTCGCTCTCGACACCAGCTGCGCAGGACTTAAAATACCGTCAGACGCGGTACTGTGGCAGTGCAGATCTACCAGGTCTGTATTCAAATCGGCTGAAAGGGTCTTCAACAACAGGCTCTCACTCAGTTCGACGATGAAAAAGATCGCCATATCCGTCTTTTCAGGAACAATCGCCCTATTGCGCTGTCTATGCGGCACTCGGCGTTTTCAGGGATAAGGCCCGGACTAGCAGTCACTCACAGGTGACTCGCCAGGGCCGAAGTCTGACAGTAGTTTTGTCAGCGGGGAAATTGAACGGGCAATCAGCCCCACCAGTTTCCAGCGGGCATTATCACCGGAATTGAGTATGACCGAAACGAATTCGACCACGACATCTCCCGAGAAGCCTAAAAAGGAAGGGTTTCTCAGCAATATTGCCTTCAATGTCATTATTCCGACATTGATACTGACCAAGCTTTCCGGGGATGACTGGTTGGGCCCAACCTGGGCATTGATAGTGGCCCTGGCCTTCCCGCTGGGCTATGGCCTTCGCGACCTGCTGCGCCTGGGCAAGGTCAATTTCTTCTCAGCCCTCGGGTTTATTGGCATCCTGCTCACTGGCGGCATCAGCTTGCTCAAGCTGGACCCGCAGTATATTGCGATTAAGGAAGCTGCAATCCCAGGCCTACTGGGTGTTGCCACGGCACTATCCGTTTACACCCGCTGGCCGCTGGTCAAAACCCTGCTGTACAACGATCAAATTCTGAATACGACAAAGATCGCCGAGTCATTACAGGCCAATGGTAACCAGCCAGCCTTCGACCGCACTTTGCGCCAGACTTCATGGATCGTTGCCGGGTCATTCTTTTTCTCCTCGGCGCTGAATTACATTCTCGCCAAAATGATCGTCACCAGCCCGCCGGGCACAGAGGCCTACAACACCGAGCTGGGCGAAATGACCGCCTATGGATATCTGGTTATTGCGATCCCATCAACCCTGATTCTGATGGGTGCACTCTTTTTCCTGTTCTCCCGTATCGGCAAGCTGACCGGGTTGAAGCTGGAAGAAGTGATGGTCGCGCAATAACACCTAAAAAAACTAACAAGAGCATTCAAAACAATGTGGTACGCAATCATCAGTGAAGATGTTAGCGATAGTCTCCCTTTACGCAAAAAAGCCCGCGCCGGTCATTTGGCCCGACTCAACCTTCTCAAAGATGAAGGTCGTCTCCTGGCTGCCGGCCCAAACCCCAGCATCGACAGCGAAGAGCCCGGTGAAGCCGGCTTTACCGGCAGTCTGGTAATTGCTGAATTCCCCTCTTTGGAGGAGGCCAAAGCCTGGGCTGACAGTGACCCCTATATCGAAGCAGGCGTCTATGCGTCGGTTACAGTCAAGCCCTACAAGCTTGTACTGCCCTGATAAAAACTCTAACTAACAAGCTGCATCACAATGAAGAAATTACTGTCCGGTGTGCTCGCCGTAGCGCTGTTGAACTCAGCGCCAGCAGCACTTGCAGCGGAGACCCGCTATATTACCGACCAACTTCACGTGCCCATGCGCTCTGGCAAAGGCAATGAATTCCGGATTCTGCACCGCGGCCTGGCCAGTGGTACCGAACTGGCTCTGCTCGAAGATGCCGCCTCAGACGGCTGGGCAAAAGTGCGCACCCCCAACGGCACTGAGGGCTGGATCAGACGCCAATACTTGGTCAGTGAGCCCGTGGCAAAACTAAAGCTGGCAACTGCAGAAGCCAACCTGGCCCGCTTTGAAAAAATGGAAGGTAACCTGGGGGGAGAAGTTCGCCGGCTGGAGACAGAAAACGGCGAACTGAATAGCGCCCTGACCTCTGCCCAGCAGCAGAGCCAGGAATTGGCCGCCGAACTCAAGAGCCTGAAATCCCTTTCTGCCGACGCAATATCGCTCAACGATCGCCATCAAAAACTCCTGCATCAGTACGAATTACTGAAACAGGAAAAAAGCATGGCGGAAGCGGAAATTCAGCGTCTGTCCGGTAGCGATGCCCGCAAGTGGCAAGTGTACGGTGCCCTATCCGTTGTATTAGGCGCTATTCTGGCGATGATTGCCCCCCATGTGCGCCCGCGCAAACGCAATTCCGAGTGGGCCAACTGATCTCCCTCGCTACAACCAAAATCGCTTACTATACGCCTGTGGGAATGTTGAAAAGCATCCCTCAGGCAGCGATATTCAAATACTTTCTCTCTACCTACAACCATACGCTGGCACAGAGGTAAACCGATTACCCCCGGACACTCAAAGGACACGGATGATGCGTAAATTAGTTATTTTTCTTTTCTGTACTCTATTCAGCCTTCCGCTATTTGCCCAAAACCCTCAGGTGAAACTAGAAACTGATCTCGGGGTTATTCGTATTGAGCTATATGCCAAGCAAGCACCAGTCACCGTAGAGAACTTCCTCGCTTATACCGATAGCGGCTTCTACGATGGAATTATCTTTCACCGTGTTGTGCCTGGATTTGTCGTCCAAGCCGGTGGTTTCACTTTTGATTTCCAAAGAAAAGAAACTCGCGACGCTATCGCCAACGAGTCAGCTAACGGACTCCAAAACCTGCGTGGCACCCTTTCCATGGCGCGCACAAACGATCCCGATAGTGCCACGTCCCAGTTTTTTATTAACCTGGTAGATAACACCCGTCTGGATGCCAGCGAGGATAAACCTGGCTACGCAGTTTTTGGCAAGGTTATCGAGGGAATGGATATCGTAGAAAAAATTGAGCGGGAACCCCGTGGCCTTTATCGCAGGCACCCAGAGGCCCCCAATACTCCGATTCGGATTCTTTCCGCAAAACGAATTACAACCAGCGACAACACAGTCGCTGAACACAGCAAGGGAGAATAAGCATTGATCGCTCTCAGCGTAAACCTCAATAAAATTGCCTTAATCCGCAACTCCCGCGAGGGCAATTTTCCCGACGTAATCGCCCACGGACGCACTTGCCTTGATGCCGGAGCCCAGGGGCTGACTGTACACCCCCGCCCAGACCAAAGACATATTCGTCCAGGGGATGTGCGCGACCTGGCAAAACTCTGCGCCAGCCGCAAGAACATAGAGTTCAACGTTGAAGGCAACCCCTTCGCCGCTCCCCTGGGGGACTACCCCGGTCTAATACCACTGGCTTTGGAAACCAAACCAGACCAATGCACTTTGGTCCCCGACACCAATGATCAGCTCACTTCTGACCACGGCTTTGACCTCAAACAGGATGGAGATCGATTAGTTCCGATAATTGATCAACTTAAAAATGCCGGGATACGTGTCAGCCTGTTTATGGACCCAGACCTGGACCAGATCAGCCTGGCCAAACAGGTCGGGGCTGACCGTATTGAGCTCTACACAGGCCCCTATGCCGAAGCCGTAACCAAACAGAGCCCAGAGCTGGAAACAATTTTCTCTGCCCACTGTGCCGCCGCTGAGCACGCACATCAGCTGGGACTGGGGATTAATGCCGGCCATGACCTCAACCTGGTTAACCTACCGCGCTATCGAACATTACCGGGCTTGCAGGAAGTCTCCATAGGCCACGCCTTTACTGTCGATGCTATCAGCATGGGCCTGGAGAATGCCGTTAACGCCTACGTCGACTGCCTCGCTGGTAGCTGATGCAAAGCCTCAATATTATTGGCGCGGGCCGCCTTGGCAAAACCCTGGGGCGGCTGTGGCAGGAGAGCGGTGTATTCGAGATACAGTCAATTTACAACCGCAGTCTCGAAAGTGGAAAAAGTGCCTGTCGATTTATCGGTGCAGGCAATGCTGTCGATTCCCTCTCAGCAATGCCTTCAGCAGACCTATGGCTGATTGGTTGTATCGATAGTGAAATCGCTATATTTGCGCAGAAACTTGCCGATAGCGGGCTGGTCGACGAGCGCACTATTATATTCCACTGCAGTGGCGCTCTCAGCTCTAAAGAACTAGCCCCCTTGAGACCCGCTCTGGTTGCCAGTGCTCACCCGGTTCACAGTTTTGCCGAACCGGAAACCTCACTGCAAACATTTGCCAAAACCAGCGTCGCTGTCGAAGGGGATAGCCATGCAGTAGAGGTTATTTCTGTGGCTTTTGCAGCCATTGGCTGTGAAACACTGGCTATTGATCCCCTCAACAAGTCTCTGTACCACGCTGGATCAGTGATCGCCTCCAACTACCTCACCACCCTAATGGACCTGAGCTTACAAAGCTTTGCAGCCGCTGGCATAGAGCGGGACAGTGCTCTTCGCCTGTTGGCGCCGATTGTTTCACAGACTCTGCAAAACAATTTGGAGCTGGGACCAGAGAGGTCGCTGACAGGTCCCATTGCCAGGGGGGATGTGGAAACCGTTGGAGCCCAGGTGGAAAGCCTTGCATCAGTAGATAGCCAACTGGCACTTTGCTATCGCCATCTGGGCCTCGCCTGTGTAGAGTTGGCGCGGCGCGGCTCGCTCTCACCTGAGAGCGCAGCCAGATTGATCGAACTGCTGAGTGAGCCAACGCGGTGAAAGACTCCTCCGAATACCTGGAAAAAAAAGCCTTCTTCGATAGCCTCCTTACAATTTATGGGCGCAAGCCTGTACTCGAGGCTCTCGAGGATTTATCTGTACCCGTCCATAAATTACATCTGGCCAGCAGCAACCGGCGCGACCAGCTAATCCAGCGAATGGAAACCCTGGCGGAAGAGCGTCAGATTGAAATTGCTTACTGGGATCGCAAGGGCCTGTCCCGGATTTCGAAGAATTCCCGTCAGGACCAAGGTGTAGCCCTCGACCTGGCCCTGCCGCACTACGGCAGAGCGGAGGACTTTTTACAGAAGGTTGCAGCCCCAGAGCACAAAAACACCTATGAACTCCTGGCCCTGGATGGCATAACCAACCCTCAAAACCTGGGCATGATTATTCGCTCAGCCTGTGCCGGCGGCATTGATGGAATCATCCTGCCAAAGAAAGGCTGTGCACAGATAGACCCCCTCGTTATCAAAGCCAGCACAGGCACCCTGTTTAAAACCCGGGTTTTGCGCTGTGACAAATTGGCAGCCACCCTGGGGGAGTTCCGCGAAGCGGGGGCTCAGGTTTGCGGGCTGTCATCCCACGCCCAGACGACCTTAAAAGAGGTCTCCAGTAAAGTCTCCACAATTTTTGTGCTGGGCAATGAAACCCGCGGTGTTAGCGATGCCGTCGCAGCTCAGTGCAATGAACTGGTGCGTATCCCCATGCAAAACGATGTGGAAAGCTTGAATGTGGCGGTCACGGCCGCACTAATTAGCTTCCGTCGAGAAATCTAACTCTGCCCCTGTGGGAGGTGCCCGCCTCCCACTCCTTCAACTTATCCCACGAGTTCAATCCCAATCTAACCAGGATTATCCACTACCCACAGATTCTGTGGATATCTCTGTGACTAACTTAGAGTAGTAGGCCGCAAAGGCCCGCCATTTGGTCTATGTGACAATATGAAGAAAAAATAAACAACCCGGGAAACGCTCAAAAAATCAACGAGTTAGAGAAAACTTAGCTAAGCGTTTAGCGACAATCCGTACCAATTAAAGATCGAATAGAGAGAAGGGGCCGCTGTGGAAAATGAGACGCGAAGCCCAAAACAAAAAAAGAAAGGGGTGCTAAGCACCCCCTCTCGATTCTACAGTTACTCCCACTCAATTGTCGCGGGAGGCTTACTGGAAACGTCGTAGACCACACGAGAGATATGCTCTATCTCATTGATAATGCGGTTCGAAACCTTCTCAATCAGCTCATAGGGGAGATGCGCCCAGCGCGCTGTCATAAAGTCCACAGTCTCTACCGCGCGAAGAGCAACCACGTATTCATATCGGCGGCCATCGCCGACAACACCCACAGATTTTACCGGAAGGAATACGGCAAAGGCCTGGCTGGTTTTGTGATACCAATCGGCGTTGTGCAGCTCCTCGATAAAGATCGCATCCGCCTCTCTCAGAATATCTGCATATTCCCGCTTTACCTCACCGAGAATCCGCACGCCCAGACCCGGTCCCGGGAAGGGGTGACGGTAAACCATGTCGTAAGGCAGGCCCAGCTCCAGACCGATCTTACGAACCTCGTCTTTGAACAGTTCACGCAGGGGCTCTACCAGCTCAAACTGCATATCCTCCGGTAAGCCGCCCACATTGTGGTGAGACTTAATCACATGTGCCTTGCCGGTTTTTGCGGCGGCAGACTCAATAACGTCTGGGTAAATAGTGCCCTGAGCCAGGAATTTCACGTCCTGTAACTTGGAAGCTTCGCGATCAAAAATCTCAATAAAGGTATTACCAATGATTTTGCGCTTGGCCTCAGGGTCCTTTTCACCTTCAAGACGCCCAAGGAAATCCTCTTCCGCATCAGAACGGATAACGCGAACGCCCATATTGTCGGCGAACATCTGCATTACCTGGTCGCCTTCGTTTTTACGCAGAAGGCCATTATCTACAAATACGCAGGTCAGCTGATCGCCAATAGCCTTGTGCAGCAAAGCGGCTACCACAGAGCTGTCGACACCACCGGATAAACCGAGCAGCACCTTACCCTCGCCCACCTGATCGCGGACTTTAGCAATAGAGTCTTCAATAATGTTCGCGGGAGTCCAGAGTTTCTCACACCCGCAAATATCAATCACAAAGTGCTCATAAATACGCATGCCTTGCAGGGTATGAGTCACTTCCGGGTGGAACTGTACACCGAAGAAATTCTTCTCAGCGTGGTACATACCGGCAATTGGGCAGGAATCGGTGGAAGCCAGCAGCTCAAAGCCCTCTGGCATCGCCACTACCTTGTCGCCGTGACTCATCCAAACATCCAGTAGGGAACTGCCATCATCAGCGATATGATCTTTGATATCGCTCAACAGGTTGGATTGGCCTTCAACTTTTACCTGGGCGTAGCCAAATTCGCGAATATCGCTGCCCTGTACGGTGCCTCCAAGCTGATGAGCCATGGTCTGCATGCCATAGCAAATGCCCAGAACCGGCACGCCCAGGTTATAAACCGCCTCCGGCGCGCGCGGGGAGCCCTCTTCCGGTACCGACTCGGGGCCACCGGCGAGAATAATGCCCTTGGGCTGATATTCACGAATTTCCTCTTCGGTCATATCGAAAGCGCGAATTTCAGAAAATACGCCCAGCTCGCGAACACGGCGGGCAATCAATTGTGTGTACTGGGACCCGAAGTCGAGAATGAGTATTCGGCTGGAATGGATATCTTGGCTCATGACTTACTCGATAACTGGATTAAATAACGGCAAACGGACCTTGAAGGTCCGTTTGCTGCTTGTTCCATCTAAATTTTTTTCACCTGGAGAAGGTCGAAGGCTTAGCGTCGGCCCACCGGGTAGTTGGGGGCTTCTTTAGTAATTTGAACGTCGTGGACATGGGACTCACCCATACCGGCTGCCGTGACCCGCACAAACTCTGGACGAGTGCGCATGGTCTCGATATCGACACTGCCGGTGTAACCCATGGCTGAACGCAAACCACCCATCATCTGATGAACAATGGCTGACAGCGGACCTTTATAAGGCACTCGACCTTCGATGCCTTCCGGTACCAGTTTTTCAGCGCCCTTGCTCGCATCCTGGAAATAGCGATCGGAAGAACCCTGAGTGCGAGACATAGCACCGAGAGAACCCATCCCACGATAGGACTTGTAAGTACGGCCCTGATAGAGCTCAACTTCGCCCGGCGCCTCTTCGGTGCCGGCGAACATGGAACCCATCATGACAGATGAGGCGCCGGCAACAATTGCCTTGGAGATATCGCCGGAGTAACGGATACCACCGTCGGCGATCATGGGCACACCAAATTCTTTAAGGGCTGTGGCAACCTCTGCAATTGCCGTCACCTGGGGTACCCCGATACCCGTTACGATACGGGTGGTACAGATAGAACCGGGGCCAATACCCACTTTGACCGCATCCGCACCGGCCTCAACCAGTGCACGCGCTGCATCAGCCGTAGCAATGTTGCCACCGATCACATCCACCTGGGGGTGCATTTCCTTAATGCGGCGCACGCGCTCAATCACATTGCGGGAGTGACCGTGAGCGGTATCTACTACCAGCACATCAACGCCGGCTTCTACCAATGCAGCTACGCGATCATCGGTGTCCGGGCTGGTGCCCACAGACGCGCCCACACGCAGGCGACCGTCGGAATCCTTACAGGAGTTCGGGTACTGCTCTGCTTTGTTAAAGTCTTTAACAGTGATCAGGCCGCGCAACTCAAAGTTGTCGTTAACCACCAGTACTTTTTCGATACGGTGCTTATGCAGCAGTTCGCGTACTTCGTCGGGGCTCGCATCTTCGTGGGCCGTCACCAGACGCTCTTTCGGCGTCATGATGCTGGCGACACTGACGTCGAGATCAGTTAAGAAGCGAACGTCGCGGCTGGTAACGATACCTACCAAATCGCCACGATCCATTACCGGTACACCGGAAATATTATGGTGACTGGTCAGCGCGATCAACTCGCGCACAGTGGCATCGGACTCAATAGTAATAGGGTCTTTTACAACACCGGCTTCAAACTTCTTCACCGCGCGAACGGCAAGAGCTTGCTCTTCTATCGACATACTCTTGTGAATAATGCCGATACCCCCTTCCTGGGCCAACGCAATGGCCAGGCGAGCTTCCGTCACCGTATCCATAGCAGCGGACACAATGGGGATGTTCAGGGTAATGTTGCGGGAGAGTTGGGTTTTTAAACTCACATCCTTGGCCGTGACCTCGGAATATCCGGGCACAAGTAGGACGTCGTCAAAAGTGAGGGCTTCGCGCGCGATGCGCAGATTGGATTCAGACATTGTTGACACTCAAACCTCGAATAGGCGGGATTGGGTATCGGCGCGATTATACCTCTACGCGCCCAAAGCGCAAACATCAATTTGCAGAAAAACGGATTTGTACAGTAAAGCTCTTTACCTATAAGGGCGATACTGCAATATTGCTCCGCCCAATACGCGCGACGAGATTCACCGATGCAGACAATTCCCCCTAGTCAAAATGCCAAGCGCAGCGTGCTGTCGGTCAGTGACCTGAATCGGGAAGTTAAACATCTTTTGGAAAGCAGTGTGCCCCTTCTATGGATCAGTGGGGAGATTTCCAATTTTTCCATGCCCAGCTCCGGACACTGGTATTTTAGCCTTAAAGATGCGCGGGCCCAGGTGCGCTGCGCCATGTTTCGCGGTCGCAATCGCAGTGTCGCCTTTCGGCCGCAAAATGGTCGCGAGGTTTTAATCAGGGCCAGGGTGAGCCTGTACGAAGGGCGCGGAGAATTTCAGCTAATCGTTGAGCATATGGAGGAGGCCGGCTTTGGCGCCCTGATGCGCCAGCTGGAACAGCTCAAAGCAAAACTGCATGCCGAAGGCCTGTTCGAAACAAGCAGAAAACGCTCTCTTCCGTTTTTGCCAACCAATATCGGCATTGTCACTTCGCCGACAGGCGCGGCAATACGGGATATGATTCACGTATTGGGCAGGAGACACCCTTCTGCACAAATTGAAATCTGGCCCGTAGCCGTTCAAGGTCAGGGTGCAGCTCAGCAAATCGCGGCAGCGATTGAAAAAGCGGGCCGCAGTGGTCGCCACGATTTATTAATTGTCGGTCGCGGCGGAGGCTCCCTGGAAGACCTGTGGTCTTTTAATGAAGAAATTGTCGCCCGCGCACTGGCCGCAAGCCCTATTCCCACTATTTCTGCAGTCGGCCACGAAACCGATACGACTATTGCAGATTTAGCCGCAGACCTGCGCGCCCCCACCCCTTCTGCCGCGGCGGAAATAGCCAGCGCCAATGCTGCAGAAATTTTACAGCGGCTTGACCAGGTCCAGCGCAGATTGCACCGCGCCATGGACAACCAATTGAAGCATTTATCTCAACAGGTTCAATTGCGACGCAACCGTTTGCGCCACCCCAAAGAGCAGCTCCTCAACCAAGCCCAACGGCTGGATCATTTGGAGATGCGCCTGATAGCAGCTTGCCAACAGCAAATCCAAAATCGCAAATCCCAGTTGGATTCCGCCTCCAGAGCTTTTGCCCACAACCTACCGACACGCCGACTCGACAACAGTCGAAAGCAGTTAATCCAACTCAAGGGAAACCTGGAGCGTGCGATACAACTGATATTACAGCGCGGCGGTGACAAACTCTCCCACGGGGCCCAATTACTACAAAACATCAGTCCCCTGGCAGTATTGCAGCGAGGCTACGCCATTGTTCTGGATTCAGAAAATCGCGCAATTCGCGATAGTTCAGAACTGGATACCGACCAGCAAGTCCATATTAAGCTGGCCAAAGGGAACTTCACTGCAAAAGTTAATACCATCGAAAACTGATTTCTTTAACAATTAAAGGGCGCAAATCAAGCGACACTATAATGATTGAGGTAGAGTGCCTTCGGAGCAATATATGGATAGTGAATCTACTGCTATCCACCTCAACCAGTGGACCTTGATACTACTTTCAGTACTACTGCTTGCCCTTGCGGCCTGCACGGAACCAGATCGTGATTCTGGAGTAGCCGAATCAGTCACCATGTCAGCTGCCGAAGCGCAGGATGCCGACAAGCGATCAGGGCAACTGCCTGAAATAACCCCCGCTAAAGAACAGCAAGTCAACTACGTCGAAACCGGTGACCTTAGGGACATAAGAAAACACGGCACAATTCGGTTCGTTAATTTAACCGGTGCTTCCGAGGACCTGTTACCTCGTGACGATGTGGTGAGTCTCCGTCACTTCGAACTTGCCAACAAACTGGCCAAACAGTTAAAGCTGGAACCCAAGTGGATAAAAGCTGAAACGCCCGATGACGCGGTGCAAATGCTGATCGATGGCCAGGCAGATGTAATTGCCTATAACCTGACTGTCACTGACGCCCGTGAAGAAATTATTGACTTCACGGTTCCTCTTCGCCATTCGCGGTTAGTACTCGTCACTGGTCCTGAGGGTCCAGATATTTCAGATGCGAGCAAATTAAAGGACCTGGAATTTATTATCCCCGCCGGCTCTTCTATTAAAGAAACAGCAGAGCAACTTGTTGCCGAAAATCCAAACTCAAACCTAACTATTCGAGAAATTGATATTAATGGTAACCGAGATACCTTGCTGGATATCATTAATGGCCAAAAGAACCGGGTTGCTATTTTGGAAGATTTTTCAGCCCAGGATTTGCGCAATTACCGCGATGACATGCGGATTGGTGCAGATGTATCTGAAGTACAAAATATTGCCTGGGGCGTACGCAAAGACTCCAAACGCCTGCATACCACTCTCGATAATTTTTTGACCCGCAACCTGGTTAAATCCCAGGAAGAACGCATTACCGATTGGAAGGGTATTAAAAAATCTGGAGTAATCAGGCTACTCACTTATAACGGGCCGACAACCTATTTCTTATGGAAAGGGGTATTAATGGGGTTTGACTACGACCTAGCCCAGGCTTTTGCCAATAAGCACAAACTCCAACTCCAGGTTATTGTTGTCCCCTACGAAGAAGACCTTGCCGACTGGCTGAGGGCGGGTCGCGGTGACTTTGCCGGGGCCGAACTCAATATTACCAGTGCCCGTGAAGACCAGGGCATGGTATTCACCAAGCCCTATGTCGAATCCACAGACCAGATCGTCAGTGGTAAAGGCAGCCCCCCTATTACCCAGATTCAGGATCTTAATGGCCGCAAATTAACCCTGCGCGCCTATTCATCATTTATTGAAACCGCTGAAACACTGAAAGAAGCTGGTATTGATGTCGATATCCGTGTGGCGCCGCCAGATATTTCCCAGTCACAAATCTTCTCATTAATCGCCGACGGGCTGGTAGATGCGACTATATCCCACTCCGGTCGAGCCAAGATTGAGGCATCCGTTCAGCCACAACTGGTACTCGGAACCCTTATCGGTGACCCGCGTCCACAGGGCTGGATGGTATTAAGACAAAATTGGCACCTGTTACAGAACTTGAATAAGTTTTTGAAAAATTATAGAAAAACGAGCCAGTACCAGAAGCAGTACCAGGCTTATTTTGAGCCGAACAAACGATTTACCCAGCGAGTAAGTTCCCGGGTAATACCGGGAGAAAACCTCTCTCCTTACGATGAGTTGGTGAAGGAATCTGCCTTTAAATACGATTTTGATTGGCGCATGATCGTCGCGCAAATGTGGCAGGAGAGCAATTTCAACCCTAAAGCCGTATCTCCAGTTGGCGCGCAGGGGTTGATGCAGGTAATGCCTGCCACAGCCGAGGAAATGGGATTTCCTCCGCCGCTGTTCGAACCTGAAAGAGGTATTAAAGCGGGGGTAAAATATATGGATTGGGTGCGCGATCGCTTTAATCCCGCTTTGCCAACCGTAAATAAACTCTGGTTTACTCTCGCTTCCTACAATGCCGGATACGGCCACTTACTCGATGCCCAACGGCTGGCTAAAGAATTGGGACTGGATCCCAATGTGTGGTTCGACAATGTGGAAGTCGCCATGCTGAAACTGGCCCAGCCCCAATACTTTAAACGGGCGAGATACGGCTATGTGAGAGGCTCCGAGCCCGTGCAGTATGTACGCAATATCAGCAATCTCTACAAAGCCTATGTGGAAATGATGAGCGATGATGTGACAGTCCGCCCACCTCTACAGCGCTTGCCCGGCAAAATCTATTGTGAACCCGGGGATGTGCCTGAGGGCGTTATTCAGCGGATGCCCACTTACTCCTCGCCCTAGGCAACCACAAGCCCTCACAAGGTTAAAACGATTTTCCCGGTGATAGTGCCAGACTCGAGTAATTTATGGGCCTCAACCGCCTGATGCAGAGGAAATTCAGCGGCTAGTTGCGGCCGCACTTTACCCGCTTCAATTAGCGGCCAAACCTTTTGCTCCAGTGATTTCGCAATACCGGCTTTCACTTCTGGCGAGCGTGCCCTCAAAGTTGAGCCGGTCAATGTAAGTCGCTTCAACATCACCGGCATCATATTTACTTCTACTTTAGCGCCAGCCAGGTAGGCAATATTCACGATTCTGCCGTCGTTAGCGGCCACACGAATATTGCTATTGATATAGCTACCGCCCACCATATCCAAGATAACATCAGCTCCGTGATCATCTGTCATCTCGCGCACCACGGAGACAAAATCTTCATCCCGATAGTTGATCGCCTTCTCCGCTCCCAAGGCCACACAGGCTGCGCATTTATCTTCTGTTCCCGCAGTAGTGAAAACCCGGGCTCCCAATTGATGGGCCAGCTGGATTGCCGTGGTACCAATGCCAGAGGAACCACCATGGATTAAAATCACCTCACCCGGCTTTAAACCCGCGCGGTCAAATACATTAGTCCATACGGTGAAAAAAGTTTCCGGCAATGCAGCTGCCTCAATAAGACTAAGGCCTGCAGGGACCGGGAGGCATTGTCCCTCTGGGGCTACTGCGTACTCTGCGTAACCTCCACCATTGGTCAGGGCACAAACTTTATCTCCCACCTGCCAGCGCACAACTTTTTCCCCGACTTCAACAACCTCACCAGCCACTTCCAATCCCAATACCGGCGATGCCCCGGAAGGTGCGGGATAATGCCCTTGGCGCTGCACAATATCAGGGCGATTAACCCCAGCTGCAGCTACACGGATAAGGACTTCGTCTGCGCCGGGAACAGGCTTATCCATCTCCTTCAATTGCATAACTTCAGGCCCGCCAAATGTAGGCAGATCAATAAACCGCATATTTTTCCCCTTTATAGGTTCACTTTTATTGCCACGCCAACAAAACAAGAGTATCAAAAATCATCAAGCAGTTTTTATTCAACACGCAACCCAATAAAAAACGGCCAGCCCCATCACAACTTTTAATTGTGAAAAGGAACTGGCCGTTTCGAAGTCTGCTGGCTTAAAAATTACTTTCTCTAAGCAGCAAATTCTCAACCGAGATTAGAGTTCGTAAATAAACTCAACCCCCATAACACGACCTTTATTCAGCGGGGTAAAGCTGGCACCGATACCACCAAGGGTAACTGGTAGCTGCGTGTCATTACCCTCAGTAACTTCATCAAGCATATTTTTACCGAATACAGAAACTGTATATTGGCCGCTATCCGCAGTATAACCAATACTAAAGTCCACCATTTCCACTTCAGACAACATGCCTCTGTTGTCATCCGTATAAGGTGCTTCATCGCGATGATTGTAGTTAATGCGGGAGGTGATTGTTCCGTAGGAACCCAGAGACAAATCGTGCACTAACCCTATACCATAAGTCCATGGCGCCAGGCGTGGGATCTCGAGACCCAGATCTTCATCATCCACAAGGCCGTCACCATTCAGGTCACCGAGTACCTTATCGTAATCGCCATCTACATAGCCCACGTTGAAGGTAAGCAGCAGGTTTTCACTGAGCGCAGCCATGGTCTCCAGTTCAGCACCACGAATTGTCGCATCTGCGGTGTTTCGAATAATTTGCGCCACACCGGTCACTGCGTCAGCGAGATTCTCCTCCCGCTGCATATCATCAATCGTGTTGTGAAATACCGCCATATTGGTCCGAACACGGCCATCGAGCCAATCTACCTTAGCCCCAATTTCGAAGCTGCTTTGCTCTTCCTGGTCTGTTGCCTGCGGGGTATAAGGCATTCCTGTGGTCGGATCTATACCTGCGTTGCGGAAGTTGTACCCTCCACTGCGGAAACCCTTGGTCCAGAATGTGTAGAGCTGCGTCTCGTCTGAAACAGTCCACTGCAAGCCAACTTTGGGAGTGAAGGCATTCCAGCTTTCGCTATCTTCAAAGTCGTAGGCAGCACAGCCATCCAGTGTGCAGAGGTTCAGGGGAATAGAGGCAATCTTCGCATCTTTCTCCTCACTCGAGTAGCGTCCACCCAGGGTCAACACCCAGGCCTCGTTCAGATCGATATCAGCCTGGGTAAAGAATCCATAAGTACTGTGATCCTGCACACCACCACCGGTCCAATCGATAATGCCACCATAACCATCGGCTAATAAACGATTTTCCAGGTAGGTTACATCCTGAGAGAACCAATAGGCACCGGCAGTGATGGCTGTGCGACCGAAACGGCCGGCATAGCGCAGCTCATTACTCAACTGGCTCTGATCCACGCTTGAGTCCGCATGGAAACCGACAAAAGGTAGGGAATCAATATCCCCCAAGCCCCGTGCCTCATACTCACGCCAAGCCAAGATATTTGTGATGGTGCCATCACCGAACTCAACATCTTTATTGAACTCAGTAATGATCTGGGACCACTCGTCTTTTTGATAACCCTCTTCGTCCTGGGCCACCTCAAAAGAATCTTCACTATTGTCCCAATCAGGAATACCGTATGCCTCAGCAATCTGGGTTGCGCTGGGATAGGCAATAATACCGTTACCAGTATCAACTACATAAGCTTCGTTACCACGGTTTTGAGCGACAACCCCATCTGAGTCCATACGCCCGTGCTCCATCCGCACAAGCAGTTCTGCCGTTTCATTGAGCTGAACACTAAAGCTTGGGCGAATAAACCAGCTGTCAGAGGCACCGGCATTATCATTGCCGGTGGCAACATTTTCGAACCATCCACGGTCATCGTTGTAGTAAACGGTCAGGCGGCCGTTAACATCGTCAGAGATGGCACCATTAATTGAACCCGCAGTCACCACATCCAGATTATCCGTTGTGGACACCTTGACGCGAGCAGAGAATTCATCAGTTGGGCGCGCTGTTTTAACTACGACAGCGCCACCGGTAACATTACGGCCAAATAGCAGGCCCTGCGGACCACGGAGAACTTCGATACCCTCCAGGTCAAACACATCGGTAACAACACCCGCATTCACACCGAGGTACATACCATCGACAAAGACCCCTACTGTGGGATCAATTGATGGAATAGAGCTATTCACTCCAAGACCGCGCACAGTGAAGTTTGCCGTATTTTTTACAGTACCCACATCCTCCAGCTGGACGTTGGGCATTTTGAAAGAAAGGCTTTGTAAATCCCTGGTTTGCAGAGCCTCCAGTTGGTCACCGG
This sequence comes from Microbulbifer sp. VAAF005, assembly GCF_030012985.1. Lineage (NCBI taxonomy): Bacteria > Pseudomonadati > Pseudomonadota > Gammaproteobacteria > Cellvibrionales > Microbulbiferaceae > Microbulbifer > Microbulbifer sp. VAAF005. The sequence goes on from NZ_CP120233.1 coordinate 1,546,500, forward strand.
AATAGGCGGTAGCCGCTACCGGAACATCCTGAAGTAATTCTGCGTCTGCACGCTTACGGGCTGTTACCTGCACTTCTTCCATAAGGGTGCCGACTGCTCCCTCTGCGGCATAACTGGGGCTAATACCACTGGCTAACCAAAGAGTTGCTACGGAACAGGCGGAAAGCAGAGCAGAGTGCTGCTTGGGTTTTGACGGACTTCCCATGTTTTCTCTCCATTGTTTTATTTTTTTTATGTACAACAACGGACTTATCGCAATCGGTACTGCCTGGCTCCACTGCTCTACCTCATAAAGAGGCTCCGACTAAGTGAAGCTCCGATTCAAGACCGCGCTGATAAAGAGGCACAGATTTCGTAGTGAATCTGTGACATGGACAGGTTACAGGCTCACAACCGTGTGTGGAAGTCTATTTACCGTAAATGTCTGTAAAAATAACTCAATTAGTCTGGAAAGTTCTTTCAACTTGAAGAAAAAAATTAAAGGGACTGGAAAAAATAAAATTATGCACTGTTTAAGGGCGATACTCTAAGTTGCCCTTTTACATAGAAAATTGATTATTTTCAAAAAAGCCAATGACAATATGTATCTAAACCACCCCAAAAACACAAAACTTTTTGTCTATTTTAAATTATTACACTCTCAGCTCTTTTAGATTAGTCTGAAAGTGCCCTTCGATATTTCAGGTTACCGGCAATTCAAAACTAATAAACTCAATTAACCTGGTACATTTAAACACATTAAATTTGACCAGCGGGTCTGCCTGGAAAATAAATTTCCATTAAAGCCAGGAGCTATTTCGGCGCAATAGAAGTGTCATCACCACCCGAAGCCACATGGGAAAGTATTTCATTTATTTCCGCTGCATCGAGGGTTTCTTTTTCCAAAAGAGCCACAGCCAATGCATCCAATTTCTTGCGATTTTTTGTCAGCAACTGATCTACTTTCATCTCAATTCCGCTGATCAAAGCAATAATTTCGTCATCAATAATCTCTGAGGTGTGTTCGCTGAAGTCCTTCTGCTGGGCCATCTCGCGCCCCAGGAATATATGCTCCTCTCCCCGGCGGAAAGCAACGGGGCCTAATTTTTCACTCATCCCCCAGTGCGTCACCATGTGACGGGCCAGTCGCGTCGCCTGCTTTAAATCTGCCTCGGCACCTGTACTCACCTCCTTGAACACCACCCGCTCAGCGACCCTCCCTCCAAGCATTACGCCGATACGATCGCGGAGATAACTGACCTGCATACTGTGATGCTCTTCGGTGGGAATCTGCTCGGTAGCGCCGAGACTGTGCCCTCTGGGAATAATAGTCGCCTTCTCCAAGGGGTCTGCATTGGGCAATAGCGTTGCTACCAGCGCATGTCCCGCTTCATGGTAGGCGATAATCCGCTTGTCCTCTTCACTGATAACCATTTCGCGCTCACCACCGAGAACCACTTTATCCCTCGCCCTCAACAAACAATCCATATCCACTGCAGACTTATCCTCTCGCCCCGCCAACAGTGCAGCCTCATTAATCAGGTTTTCCAGATCCGCGCCGGCAAAACCTGCAGTAAGAGCCGCGAGCCGTTCCAGATCCACCTTGCCGTGCAATGGGACATCGCGGGAATGAATCTCAAGAATTTCCTTGCGTGCGGCCTTATCTGGAAGGTCCAGAGTAATTTTTCGGTCAAAGCGCCCCGGTCTTAGCAGCGCCGCATCGAGAACGTCGGGCCTGTTGGTTGCCGCAACCACCACCACCGCTTCCTGGGGATCAAAGCCATCCATCTCCCCAAGGATCTGGTTGAGCGTCTGCTCCCGCTCATCGTGTCCGCCACCAACGCCCGTCCCCCTCGCCCGACCGACGGAGTCAATCTCATCGATAAAAATAATTGAAGGGGCATCTTTCTTAGCTTCTGCAAACATATCCCGCACACGGGAAGCACCCACCCCTACAAACATCTCAATAAACTCAGAGCCACTAATACTGAAAAATGGCGCTTCACTCTCACCGGCCAGCGCTTTCGCCATCAGGGTTTTGCCCGTACCGGGAGGCCCCATTAGCAAAATGCCCCGGGGTATCTTCGCTCCGAGCTTGCGATAGTGCTCCGGGTTCTTGAGGTACCCCGCCACTTCTTGCAGGTCCTTCTTCGCATTTGCCAACCCGGCCACATCATCGAAAGTCACTTGAGACTCACTGCGCTCAAACCGCTTTGCTGGTGATCGAGCAAAACCGAAGGGACTGCCGGGAGCTCCACTGGCCATCTTTTCCTGCATTCGCCGCCCCATCCAAACCAGGAGTCCAATAATCAGTATCCAGGGCAGAAGCAGAATCAACATCCGCTGCATAAAGCCCCCTCCCGGAGACTCTGCCAGGATTTCCACCTTCTCCTTTTCCAGAAGGGGCAGCAGTTCGGGGTCTTGAACGGAAGGTAAAATGGTTGTGAAGTGCTCCGGCGGTGGAGCCTTTTTTTCTTTCTCGTCAGTGTTTGGCGCCGGCAGCTTGCCCGCCTCCAGCTTGAAAGTGCCGCTGACTCTATCCCCCTCGATAACCACGCTGGCAACTTTGCCTTCGGCGACCTCTTTCTTAAAGTCACTGTAAGCTAGCTCAGTCCGCTTGCCAGAAAGCTGTCCGTTAGTGCAGTACTGTACAGTCAGTATTAAAAGGAAAATCCACAGGAAATACTGGAGCCAATTCAGCGGCCCTTGCGGAACCGGCTTTCCCGATGGCGGTGAAGGGGACTCCCCCTGCGGCAGCTTTCGCTCTTGGTCCTGCTCGTCCGCCATATATTCTCACTATATCTCTGGAGAAGCCTGCCGCCGGAAGATAGGCCGGACCTGGCAATGGGCAATGGGCAATGGAAAAGGTGCGAATCATCGGAATCCCGGTAGAGTAATGAGTATAGTTCGCCGCCAATCACACCGAGGAATTTAATGCCTCGCCCCTGGATAACTGGCGCAATCGGTACCCAAGGCATATTTTTCAAAGTAAGGCTTGCAAATTGAGGAGAGGCACGGCAGAATTCGCGCCCTGTCGAGACTGGTCGACCGCTCCCAGAGGGGCTCAGAAACTCGATAAGTTGCGGATTTTTAAGGATTTTTTCCAAAAAGAGGTTGACGGTAACGAATCAACTCTCTATAGTTCGCACCCATAACGACGCGCTCGTAGCTCAGCTGGATAGAGTACCTGGCTACGAACCAGGCGGTCGGAGGTTCGAATCCTCCCGAGCGCGCCATACAAAGAAAAGGGCTTACGTCTCACGACGTAAGCCCTTTTTTGTTGTAGAACAGCTAGTGCCAAACTGCTCTTTGCACAATTAATGCTTCGCGGCCCCACCCCAGCAACTCCTATTCACTTTAAGCAATCACAAACAGCTTGAATGACCCAGCAGGGTTAGAAGTAATCTCTTTCATTCATTCCATACAGCGGATAGATATACGCACATCAATCAGCGGGAGCATTTGCACCAACTGTGCAACCTCCAGATACGTTAATCCATTTTCATCTCACTAGGGGCCTGTGCTCGACTAGAGATTTCGACACATAAAAAGTTAATACTCCTAACTTGGGCCCGATCGCACCCGGAAGAGGATTGAAGCCCCCTTCCACCTTTGCAGCCGCGCCTACGCCGAGATAGCAATCGATAGACTGCAATTCATTAATACCTCAGAGAAGAAAACTCCCACCCACGCAGAGTAATAGCAGAGCAAATAAGCGCTTTAGCAATCGTGGAGATAACTTGTGGGCCAGACGCGCCCCAAAACGGGCGAAGAACATGCTGGTGATGGCGATACCGACCATGGCTGGCAGGTAGATAAAACCAAAACTCCACTGCGGCAGTTCAGGTTGCTGCCAACCAATAACCATAAAGCTCAGAGCGCCAACGGCAGCAATCGGCAAACCACAGGCTGAGGAAGTTGCCACTGCTTGCTGCATCGGCACGCTGCGCCAGGTCAGAAAGGGAACCGTCAGTGTGCCACCGCCGATGCCAAAGATGGCAGAGGCCCAGCCTGTCACCCCGCCGGCCGCTGTCAGCCCCAGCTTGCCGGGAACAGCGCGACTGGCCTTGGGCTTAAGCTCCAGTCCCATTTGAATGGCAATGGTGATAGCAAATACACCAATGATCTTTTGCAGTACCGGCCCCTGGATAGCTGCCGCTGTGAAGGAGCCGAGACTTGCACCGAGAAGAATACCCAGGCTCATCCAGGCAAAAGTTGGCCATAGCACCGCACCTTTGCGCTGATGCTCCAGAACCGAGTTAATCGAAGTAAAGACAATAGTCGCTAGCGAAGTGCCCACCGCCAAGTGGGTCAGCACATGCGGATCGATACCCTGGGCAGTAAAACTGAATACCAGCACGGGTACGATGATGATGCCACCACCGACGCCAAACAAACCGGCCAGCACCCCGGCCACAGCCCCTAGCAGCAGGTAGAGTAGAAATTCCATAAATTCCTCGAATTGATTGATGCGGGTTTCTTCTGGAAGCAGGCGACGGGGCTGCAAGTCCGCAACCCGTTGCTCAAATGTTTTACCCGGCTGGGGACACCGCAGTAAGGTTGCGATATTGGCCTTTGAAATACAGCAGTGGCTGCCTGGTAGCAGCTTTTTGTAGGTTTAACGCCTTCACCTCACCAATCACAATCAGGTGATCTCCTGCGGCGTGTTCAGCATGAATTTCGCAATCAAGCCAATGCAGACTGCCGGCGATAATGGGATTCCCCAGCGGCGATTCCTGCCATTCGACTTCACTCCATTTGTCCGCGCCTTGACGAGCAAATTGGTTGGAAATCTTGACCTGATCATCCGACAGGATATTGACCGAAAATCGGCCTGCCTGGCGAATTTTGGGGTAGCTGTACGAGCTCGACATAACGCTGAATGACACTAGTGGCGGGCTCGTCGATACGCTATAAAACGACTGGCAAGTGAAGCCTATCGGTTCACCCTCACAGTGCGATGCGATCACCGTAATACCGGAAGCGTAATGCCCCAGTGCTTCACGAAAGCGCAACGGTTCTATGGCTGTACTGGAAAGTGACATGGGAGCACCTAATTATTGTAGAGAGCTAAACCGAGAGCTCTCTTCGAACAATTTCTGCACCTGCACTTAAGGCATTGAGCTTACCGTTCGCAACTTGACGGGATAGAGGTGCCATACCACAGTTCGTACAGGGAAAGAGATCCTTTGCATCCACATACTTAAGTGCTTTTCGTATGGTATCGGCGACTTCCTCCGGTGTTTCAATCGTGTTGCTTGCCACATCAATAGCACCCACCATCACTTTTTTACCACGAATCAGCTCAAGGAGATCCATTGGAACATGGGAGTTGTGGCATTCGAGCGAAATTAGATCGATATTGGATTTTTGAAGTTTTGGAAAAGCTTCTTCATATTGTCTCCACTCTGAACCCAGAGTTTTCTTCCAGTCTGTATTGGCTTTGATACCGTAGCCATAGCAAATATGTACGGCAGTTTGGCATTTCAGCCCTTCGATGGCTTTCTCTAAAGTGGCAATCCCCCAGTCATTCACCTCATCAAAAAACACATTAAATGCAGGCTCATCAAATTGAATAATATCAACACCAGCAGCCTCTAGCTCACGCGCTTCCTGATTGAGAATTTTGGCAAATTCCCAGGCGAGTTTTTCGCGGCTTTTGTAGTGGCTATCGTAGAGAGTATCAATCATTGTCATGGGGCCAGGTAATGCCCACTTGATAGCTTGACTGGTTTGCTTGCGTAAAAACTTAGCATCTTGAACAAATACTGGTTGTTGCCTAGATACTTCGCCAACAACTGTCGGCACGCTCGCTTCATAGCGATTGCGGATTTTAACGGTTTCCCGCTTCTCGAAGTCAACGCCGTTGAGGTGCTCGATAAATGTAGTTACAAAATGTTGGCGGGTCTGCTCCCCGTCACTAACGATATCGATACCGGCTTGTTGTTGCTCTTGTAATGTCAGGCGCAAGGCATCCTGCTTACCTTCTTGTAATTGATCCCCCTGTAATTTCCAGGGAGACCAAAGTTTTTCGGACTCTGCGAGCCAGGATGGTTTAGGCAAGCTTCCAGCGCTTGAAGTTGGCAATAAGCGATTCATGAAAAATAATCTTATCTATATTTGTTAATTAAAGCGCGTAATTAGCGGCCCACTGATCAAGGATACTTCTGTATGGTTTGATAAATTGTTCTTCAGTAAACTTCCCTTGCTTTATAGCCAGCTGGCTACGCTCTTCCCGGTCATAAACAATTTTAGTCAGTGAATAATCCTGGTGCTTCAAGCTGGGCTGATAGCAGGTCCCCGCTACAGAGTTTGCATTATATATTTCAGGTCGATATATCTTTTGAAAGGTCTCCATCGTGCTGATAGTGCCGATAAGCTCAAGATTCGTATAATCACCAAGCAAATCACCTTGGAAGTAAAAAGCCAAAGGGGCGACACTATCCGGCGGCATAAAATAGCGAACTTGTAACCCCATTTTCTCGAAATACTCATCAGTTAAAGAGTATTCGTCCTGCCGATACTCGACACCCAGCACAGGGTGATGGTTTTCAGTTCGATGATAAGTTTTACTGCTCGATACACTCAAACAAATAACTGGGGGCTTACTGAAGCTATCCTTGTAGGCATTTGAACTCAGGAACGATTGAAAAATTTTCCCATGAAGATCACCATAACCCTCAGGAAGGCTAAACTTGTCTTGCTTCTTGTTATGCTCCAACAACAACACGCTGAAATCATAATCCCGCACATATGAAGAAAAGTTATTTCCTACTATGCCCTCAATCCGTTGATTGTTTTTATGATCAACAATATTCGTCTTCAATACTTCAATGGTAGGAAAGGCTTCTCCGTTGCCTTCAATATCAATATCAACCGAAATAATATCCAGCTCTACAGAGTAACGATCTGCACTAGGGTTGTCCCAATGCGCCAAGGAATTGAAACGACGATCAATCATTCTCAAGGTGTTGAGCAAGTTATCCCGACGGCTCTCCCCTCTCGCCAAGTTCGCAAAATTGGTGGTGATCCGCGTGCTATCCGCTGGACGATAGTTTTCATCAAAGCGTAAGTTCTTGATGCTGAATGCAAACTCTTTATTCATTGCGGCCTGGTATCCTGATTCCTAAGACAAAAACTGAATTCGTGGCTTGGTGATTGACATTGCCAGGCAGGATAAGGCTCTTTATAAATGAACAAAAATGGTATATTTTCAACTATCCATTAATTTTATTCATGGATTACTCGGGTACAGCTATGCTAGAGCGCACGCACTTAACAATAATCCAGGCCGTAGACCACCATGGTTCGCTAACCGCAGCGGCCAAGCACCTTTGCCTAACCCAGTCGGCGCTGAGCCACACTGTACGCAAGCTGGAACAGAATCTCGGGGCCCCTATCTGGTTGCGTGAGGGCCGCAGCTTGCGCTTGACCCAGGCTGGTGAATATCTGCTTGGATTGGCCAATCGAGTCCTGCCACAATTGGAACACGCTGAGAGCAAGCTAAAGCAAATGGCTCAAGGTGAGCGCGGTACCCTGCGTATCGGTATGGAATGCCACCCCTGCTATCAGTGGTTACTGAAAGTCGTGTCGCCATTTCTGGAAGATTGGCCGGACGTGGATGTGGATGTTAAGCAGAAATTTCAGTTCGGAGGTCTCGGCGCTTTACTGGGTTACGAAATCGACCTGCTAGTTACCCCTGACCCTTTCTATAAAGCCGGACTGCGCTTCGATCCCGTATTTGACTACGAGCAGGTGCTGGTAGTCCCTCGAGATCACCCTATGGCAAAGCGAAAGTACCTGACAGCAGAAGACCTACGGGATCAGGTGCTGTTAACTTACCCCGTGCCGCCGGACCGCCTGGATATCTATACCCAGTTTCTCAACCCTGCGGGCGTGGTGCCACTGCGCCACAAGACCAGTGAAACTACCGATATCATGCTACAGATGGTGGCCAGCGGCCGCGGGGTCGCGGCCCTGCCACGCTGGCTTGCAGAGGAGTACTCTACCAAGCTGGCCCTATCGGTGGTGCGCCTCGGGCGACAAGGTATTGCCAAACAGATTTTCTTAGGAACTCGTGAAGACGACAGTGAAGTTGAATACCTGAGCGCTTTTATCAAACTGGCCAGAGGTTATGAACACTCAGAAACTAAAGCCTAATGCTGGTGAGATTTACCGTTTACTCAGGTAGCAGTTTGAACAGTCACCATAGAGTGAGAAATATTTACGAAGTACGGACCTTCCCACTAAACGCAAACACGCCCGCACAGAAAAACTTGCCAACCCTAAGTAATCCATTTGCGCTTTTCACTGCTAGCGGCGCGCCCTGGCAGTGACAAATACAGCGAGCTACGCCACTGAAATTTACTAAACAATAAATTTCAATTTGCTGGCAACGGGCCAGGCAATTGGAGGTTCGAACTTTCCCGGGCAATCCACATAAGAAGGCCTTATATCACAGGAAATAGTCTCTTCTATTTTTCTGGAGCCCTATCCAAGCCCGAATGGAGCCAGTTCAAAACTGGTTTAAGATTGAACTGGAAAGGGGTTTTCAAATAAAGCTCGCTTTTCTTCCAATCTTTCCCGCAGGAATTCTTTTAACTTATTTGCTCTCACTATATGCCGTGAGTCAGTACGACTTAATAACCACAAAGCCCAAGAGGAGGGAGTTTGACGTAGGGGAAGCTGAATCACCGAAGGGTGCCCTATCGCATTGACAAACCAGCAGGGCATTCGAGCCACCCCAAATCCATTTTTTACCGCTAGAAACATGGCATGCAGGTCATCCACTCTTAATCCCGCACTGCACTTGGGAAGATCATCACACCACCTTGGCAACTGCTCTTCCGCCGACCAAAGTACTGCTTTAACTTTGTTGCTGATGACCAGTGAACGATGAGCGTAAACTCCCATTTCCAGCTGGGCAAACTGAATACCAGTAAGAAGGTCAGGTGGCTCAGGCGTAAATCTTAGAGCGACGTCTGCCTCGATATTTGCCAGGTCCTTCAAGCTACTGGAAGCCAAAACCCTCAGGGATATGTCTGGATGATCAGCCTGGAACTGGCACAGATCCTCTAACAGTAACTGGTTGAGTAAATCATGGGGTAACGTAAGAACAAGGGGACCTGCCATGCGGCTATCCGCCCCACTGATCCGCTCTTCCAGCATTAAGTTTTGAACCTCCAATTTCTCGGCTATCGGCAAAATTGCCTCTGCCGCCTCTGTAAGGGCATAGCCCCTCGGCGTGCGATGAAATAAAAGCACACCATGAGACTGCTCCAGAGATTGAATACGCCGGGAAACCGTAGCGTGATTAACATCTAGCACCTTGGCAGCCGCAGACACCGTGCCATTGCGCGCAAGTGCAAGGAAGTAGCGGATGTCATCCCAATTAGTCATTTTGCCTCTTCTCTCGTCCACTCTTTCTTATTTCTGTGCATATTTGCACAAAGGCTGTTAAGAATCGATTATTTATTATCAGGCTTGAGCTGGATAACCTCTGCGCTGTACCAAATACAACACGGCGAGGAGATTCCCATGCCCGACCTGTTTACCCCTTTATCCTTGGGTGATTACACCCTTAAAAACCGAGTAGTCATGGCTCCACTGAGCCGCAGCCGCGCCAACAGTAATGGCGTCCCCCAACCCATATCTGCTCAGTATTATCGGCAGAGAGCGAGTGCGGGGCTGATCATCGCTGAGGCTACAGCAACATCCCCAACTGGACGCGGCTGGATCAACGGGCCCGGTATCTACACTCGAGAACAAATAGCAGGCTGGCAGCAAATCAGTGAAGAAGTCCACAGAGATGAAGGAGTTATCTTTGTACAGCTATGGCATATGGGTGCCGCTGTGCACCCAGATTTTCTTGGCGGGAACAAACCGGTTTCAGCCTCACAGATTACCCTTGAAGGCACACTTCCGACTCCCATTGGACGCGACCGCCCTTTCAAGCAAGCGCGTTCCCTCAGCAAAACAGAAATTCGAAAAATAATTGCTGAATTTGCCCAGGCAGTAAAGAACGCCATTGCTGCAGGGCTCGACGGCATCGAACTACATGCAGCAAACAGCTTCCTGATCGATCAATTCACGCGAGATGGCAGCAATCTGCGTACTGATGAATACGGTGGATCTATCGACAATCGCCTACGGTTTCTTAGCGAAGTTACTGACGCTGTTTGCGATGCTATCGGAAGTGGCAAGGTCGGTATTCGGCTATCTCCGAGCAATGAGATCTGGCAAGTGAAAGACAGCCAGTACCGGGACACCTACGCGCGAGCAGTAGAGCTACTTAATCCTCTCGACCTAGCCTATCTGCACTTACTCGAACCTCGTCCTGACTCAGGTCATGATATTCAAACTATCGATTACCAAACCCCAGATCTACGTCAGATATATAACGGCATACTAATTTCAAACGGAGGTCACAGTGCCGCCTCAGCCAAGCAAATGATTCTCAATGGTGGTTCTGATGCTGTTTCTTTCGGAAAACCCTTTATCGCCAACCCGGATCTGGTTGAGCGATTTCGCCATGGCTGGCCACTCAACATCGGGAACAGATCCACTTACTACACCAATGGCCCTGAAGGCTATATCGACTATCCCACATTCACTGCGGAAGCCTCCTCACCAGTATAAACCGCAAGAAAAAAGAATTTCACATTAGGAGTTTTACTATGTTCCAGAAAAAAATGCCCTTATAGTTACCGGTGCAAGTCGTGGGCTGGGAGTGGATATCGCTGCAGAGGCTTCCCGACAAGGCTTCCCCGTTGCCCTATTGGCCCGCAATTCACAGGACCTTCAGAAAGTTTCCGAGCAATTTGACGATCCCTCAAGAGTGCTAGCTTTGCAAGTTGATATCACTAACCCCAAAGCCACAAAAGAAGCAATCGCAGCTATTCGCAGCAAATTCGGTGGCATCTCTGCATTGGTAAATAATGCCGGAACCTGGACAGGTGGAGATACAGTAACCAATATCAGCGAGCAGGACTTCGACCGATCGATTACCCTAAATTTTAAAACCGCTTTTCATATCACCCAAGAAATTCTCTCGATATGGAAGCTAGATGGACAGCCACCCTTAGCCATTATGAATATTGGCGCTTCAGCTTCGGTAGATAGCTTTGCTCATGTTTTCTCCTTCGCTGCTGCCAAGGGAGCTCTACGAATGATGTCCCAGTCCCTGGCTGCAGAACTTGGGGCAAAGGGAGTACATGTATCTCACTTATTAATTGAAGGTATCCTTGATAATACTCGAAGTCGTAATTTTCCGGGGAATGAAGACCTGGGAAATGAGCACTTTATCGATCAAGCGGCCTTATCCAGACAAATCCTTCATGTACTTCAGCAGGAAAAATCCTGCTGGACCTTTGAGTGGAATGTAAAGCCAAGCGTGGCAACCTGACACTGAACTCTTCAAGTAAAAAAGAGCCGGGGGAAACTCGGCTCTCCTAATGCAATACAGTCTTATCGGTAATCAGTAACAGGGGGTCATTTACAAATATCCTGCTTCTGCACCACATCGTATTTCTGCAGTAGGGCTTTGTAGCGGCCACTGCTGCACAGCTCTGCCAGCCCGCGATTAAAGTCATCCCGCACTTTTTCATCGCGGAAACCGACTCGAAAGTCTGTCATCATCGGGAATATCTGGAATAGGTCAACCTGAGCCATGGTATGGCCCATTTTATTGCTATAGTACTTAAATAGCTCCATATCCACCACGGCGACCGCATCTGGCATTTTCCAGAAATGGGCAACCAAGTCACGAGCCGTTGGCGCCTGCATAACATTTTGTTTCTGGGTGCCATTAGGCCCAAACATTTTTTCAAATTCGGGCCCAAGATCCATAGGAGCTCCCTGCCAAGTGATCACTTTCTTACCCGCGAGATCTGCAATACTGCCAATCTTCATTTCTGCGCTGGCTTTAGCAATAGCGTAATTGGCGAAGCTGATCATATTGTTCGAGTAAAATAGGCCATCACTCTTCTTGAGTACATTCACCGCTGCCTGAACCATACCCTGCTCAAGTGCCGGGGCCGTCTCCGCAAACCCCATCTGTACGAACTCCAACTTATAGCCAGGGAGAGCTTGCCGAACGATATCTATTTCCAAACCACTGGTCGCACCGTCAATCACATAGGGCGGTGCATCCCCTGCGATCGCTACTTTTAACGGGGTTTCACCGGACTGGGCCAGCACCTGGGTGCAGACTCCAAACATCAAGACAAGAAAGGCCAATATCGAACGCATAAGCTTCTCCACAGTGACAGGAAAATCACCCAGACGCTCTAAGTGTTGGCAGACATCCCCCATTTATCAAGCTTCGCTTCCGGATTACTGTATCCATCCGAAACCTTGAATTCGGCAGTAAACTCCCCATTCTAAAATCAGGCAAATAGTAATTTGTCGCAACTGGGGCATACCGGGTAAAACAGTGATACATGAGATTGCCGATATTCTGATTGAGAATGAAACAAAGCTGCATCAGTTCGAGATGCGCAAAGACCCTGAAGTCATTAGCAAGCTACTAAGCCCTGATTTTATAGAGGTAGGGAAATCCGGGCGGACCTTTGATTTCAAGGCAATAGTGCGATCAATGCAACAGGAGGAAAATACAGGCTGGGAAATTCACAGCCAAAACTATGAATGCATTCCTCTCTCTGACACAGTCATTATGCTGTTGTATAAATCTGCACGGCAAGGCCAGCAAGGGGAGTACAAGGGGTTTTGTAAGCGATCATCTATTTGGGTTAGAAGTAAAGGGCAGTGGCAAATGAAATTTCACCAGGGGACTCCCTGCCAAGAATTTAAGCTGGAAGATAATATCTCACGCAAACAACCGGCGTTTAAGCTGTGAGTGCTTTTATCGCAATTATCCTGCTGGCCCTGGCGATATGGCTGGTTCCCCACTTCTACCGACAGTGGCGCATTTTTTACCTGCGCTCACAACCCTTAACACGGGAACAGCTACAACTCATTAAGGAAAACCTTCCTCTCTATCACTACCTTAACTCCAATCAACAGCAAGAGTTATGCAGTAATATCGCCCTATTTCTCCACGGCAAAGAGTTTGTCGGTTGCGAGGGGCTTCAGGTCAATGAACGCATGAAGGTGGCCATCGCTGCCCATGCCTGCCTACTCCTATTGGGCCGCAAGAATGAATGCTATCCCAACCTTTACAGCCTGTTGCTCTACCCGGACACCTATGTCGCTCACGAAACCCGCCGGGAAGGCTATATAGAAACAGCCAGGCACAGTGCCCGTGAAGGGGAGGCTCATTATCGTGGACCCGTAGTCCTCTCCTGGGGTGACCTGGAGAAAGATTTACAATCGCCTGAACGGGGCCACAATGTCGCCCTGCACGAGTTCGCCCACAAAGTCGATGAAGAGGATGGTTACTTTGATGGCCGCCCTCTATTTGAAAGCAGTGATGAAGGGGCCACCTGGGCTGAGGTTATGAGCCGGGAATTCCACCGTTTGAGACAAAGAGCTGAATTCGGTGAGTTTCCTGGTGATACACCCTCTGTGCTCGATTTATACGGCGCCCAGTCTCCCGCTGAGTTCTTTGCTGTAGCAACAGAAAGTTTCTATACGATCCCAACGGCTATGCACGCCTTACACCCGGAGCTCTATAAGGAGTTAAGTCATTTCTATCGAATTGATCCCGCCGAATTAATACGCGGAAAAAGTACTGTGGCCTGACAAATACGCTACCAGTCCAGTTTCTGTCTTCCTGCTATGCTTATTTCGTGCACCAGCGGAGTTGGAATAGTGGCCAATACGCATTGTTTAAGATTCGCTCTTGTGGTACTGGTTGTTCTTTTGGCCATGACTCAACCGGCCACAGCAGATATCGCCACAAACCAACAGGATGCAAAGGCTCTGATAGAGCGCCTTGAAAAACTGTATCTCAAGGGCCCTACTCCTGTCTTTGTTCTACAGCTGGAAAAAAATACTCTTCCGGACGCTAAGTTACAGGCTTTTGCAATGGAGCAACGCCTTATTAACTTATCGGACTTGAGAAGTAATGCGCTATCTCTGCATCGTTTTGGTGGCTTACCGGGACATAGTACGAGAGCATTTTTTACTCGAATTACGACAGCAGAAATTCAAGCTAATACCCTGTTACCTAATCTAATTCAAGCATTGGGTATCTCACCCGAGCAGATCGCCCAATACCAACCACTCGCAGGTGCCCAAGCCTACCCAGCCTACACTACCTGGCTAGCCAACTACGCTACACCCGCCGAAATTGCCGCTGCCCTGCTAATCAACTTTCAGAGCTTTGGCAAAAATGCTGAGCGCGTTGCAAAAGCTCTCAAACAAAATAAACGCTTTACCAATGAACAGCTCAGTTTCTTAATGACTTTTAGCCAACTTCCAGAAGGATTCAGGGAACAGGCTATCGATATAATTGCAAGAGGACTAGCTTCAGGTGTTCGAGAAAATGATATTGCCATTCGCGTGCGGTTAATCCAAGCCTATGAGCGGGAATTTTGGCGGGCATTTGAAGCAAGCAACATTCGCAATTAGTACGATAACTCAAACTCTTCAACTTTCCGACATTACTTAACCGCCAAAGATATACCTAAAATTTTTGATTGACCAAGCAAAAACTACTTTTATTCGCTCGAGCCGAAAGAACTTCCCCTATTACGAAATCTATTGTAGACAATGAAAAAAATGGATTTCACAATACTTATATGGGAAGTAAAGGTAGACTTAAAAATGAGTGAATATGCGGAATTCAAAGATGAAAATTTCAGGTTATTAGTCCTGGATAAGCTAATGTACCATTATAAGGTAATACAGCCTGAATTCGATATTTTTCAGTTTGCCGATAGTTACACTGAAAGAAATATAGATGTAGAAGAAGAAGGGTACGACCTTATCCCCGAAGCCCTCGACCACTTCCGATCCATTCCAATTAAGAAAGAATGGCTAAAGGACATAACTGACCTTCATCAAGATGGGGGTGGCCATATCTGGTTACAAATCATTCCCTTCTGGTGTGGAACTACTGACGACTTTGATATTCATTCCACCGAAGACACAAACCTCCTACCAAACCTGAAAAAGCTCATACTTTTCTACAATGAAGAAAATCCAGAAATTTTAGAAGATTTCAAAAGAAAAGGGATAGAGGCCAAATGGGTATAACTCTAAAAAATTGCCATCAGGCAAAAAATATTTAAATTCTAACCAATATCGTATATCAGTCCGCCCTTTATTTGAAACCAATGTTCTAAGTTTGAGATGCCGCCAAGCAGCGACAAAGTAAACCTCAGATGTGAAAATTTTGACTTTCCTCACTTCCAATTGAGTACAGATAATACTTATAGTACACGCAAAATCTGGAACCAATTTAGAAAACACTACTCTATAGCCCCGCAAAAGATCACATCAGCAAGGATTAGTTTGTGAAACGTATTATTTCTTTAGTATCAGCCTCTCTAGTTTGTGTATCATGTGCCACAGTGAAGACAGTTAACCCTAAGAATAATCAGGTAGATATCACTCATAGAGGCCACAAAAGCTATTGCGAAAGTATTCCAAGAGTTTATAGCGGAACCTCTTACTCTTTTTGCTTACTAAATAGCGAACCCAGTCAGACTGTAAATACTGGATCAACTATCAACCGTGTTCCACTGGTAGCTATAGATGCTGTTTTTTCTGTAGCCGCTGATACCGTTGTTTTGCCGTATACCGTAGTGACTCAGGCGAAGCATGGTAATATCAAAGTAAACTGATAGACCCCACCTGTAGCTTAATAATTTTAAAGTAGTTACTAATAAGCCCAACTGAAAAATCTCTCTTTTAACCACAGAAAAATATATTTAATGGTAACAGGCCGCGATCACTGATTTTGCCTTACTTTCAAATCCATGATCCGGCCTCTAGCTGCCCCTAGGCTAAAAGCAAAACTAAATAAATTAAATAATATTGATTATTGGGTGGACAAAATTTCTTGGACTTGCCAGAACCAAAATGCCTGCACTATCGTCCCTCCACCTACATATCACACAATTAAAAAGCAATTGGTTGCTTGAAGAATATATGTACAATATGAAAGGCAGACAGCCCCCACATGCCCCTAAACAATAATAAACAAAGACCGAGAGACATCATTTATAGCTCTCTTTAACCGCCTCTACATTCCAACCTCAAGGTAACAAGAACCCTTAGAGAGAAAACGCTATAAAACCCACTAACTTTGGAGATAACAAATTGCGATATCCAGCAATAGACATCACTAGAGGTATATTAGTAATTATTATGGCCCTCGACCATACTCGAGATTATTGGACTTCGACCCAGTTTGACCCATTGGATCTATCCCAATCGTCCATCGCTTTGTTTTTAACTCGTTGGATCACGCATATATGTGCTCCTGGATTTATATTTCTTACAGGATTAAGTGCCTACTTTCACGGTAAAAAACTTAACTCCAAGCCGGAGTTGGCAAAATTCTTAATACTTCGAGGGTTAGTACTAGTTATCCTCGAACTAACCTTGGTAAACCTCTCTTGGCAGTTTGCTTATAATTACGCTTTTGTACAGGTAATCTGGGCACTGGGGGTATCCATGATCATACTGGCGGGCTTAATCTATTTGCCAATAATATGGACCACCATCGTTTGCCTGGCCGTAATATCCTTACATGGATACCTGAATGATGACTTCATGCGCCAGCTATTAGGTGGCTATGAATGGCTTTGGATTCTTGCGCATGTACGCACTAGTTTTAGACTTTTCGAGTTCAACACCGGGATTTTTGCTGCTTACAATATTATTCCCCTCTTTGCTCTTATGTACCTAGGTTATGTATTTGGGCCTCTTTACGAGATGGCAAACAAGCAACGAGTGCGTCTACTAATAACAACAGCAACTGCGCTATCGATTATATTTATTGCGGTTAGACTAATAGGCTTTGGCGACCCCAATGATTGGAATTCACAGCAGGGGCTTCTGGGCTTTATCAACACCGCCAAATACCCAATGTCGTTCAACTATATCCTTATGACAATGAGTATAGTTTTCCTGATCATGGCTACCGTTGAAAATCGACAAAACCGAATACTGGATGTATTGCTCCTCTTTGGGCAGGCCTCATTGTTCTTCTATTTACTCCATGTCCCAGTGATCAATCTGTCCGCACATCTATGGAGCTACTTAGAGTTTGGAGTAGCAACCAACTTCTTCAACGGCTCCAAAGTATGGCCTGAAGGCTACACACCTAATTTACTGAGAACCTATGCCTACTGGATTGCTCTGATTGCGATACTTTACTATCCCTGCAAGAAATATCTTCAAAAGAAAAAAGAAAGTGGATCGGTGATATACTCCTACGTATAACTCTCGGAACAATTTTATTTCGTATATTGAAAATTCTGTTCTGGGGTGAGCAAAGCCCCAGAGTTGCCTCCCAATCAGGACGATATAGATGTTGCAAAAAATAGACCATTGGATTGATCAAACACTGATAGACTTCAAAGAAGAGAGACAATCTTGCGCAAGGTTCACAGAGAAGTTTTCAGGGTATTATACGGAAGAATTTCTTAGCAAAAGCTACTTTGTAGTGGTTGATAATATTCCAAAACCGAGGTTTCCCGAGCTCTACCAGGCTGGTCTGGGTGACTTTGTCGACATGGAAGTAGCCGGTATCACTTACAAAGATACCTACTTTGTCAAAATACCTTTTGCTGCGGACATTTCCCTCCATTTCCATGAGTTAGTCCATGTCCACCAATGGTCTCTCTTGGGAGCAGAGTCATTTATCAAACGTTATATCAGTGAAATTCAGACCTACGGCTACAACGGTGCACCTCTGGAAAAAATGGCCTACAACCTGCAAGATAGATTTATGGGCAATTGCACTCCAACAGATGTTTTAAGTTACGTTCAGAATCATTTGTAAGGACTCAATGATCATTGGACTTCATCTATAAAAAGGTTACCTTCTGGATAAGTGAAAGTGACCTTTGTGCTACCAGCCAAAATTGATCTTATTGACAGGCTAAACATTTCTACTAAAGCCTGATCATCAAGACACAAACTATAATTTATTGAGTTTTATAGTTTACAAGCTCCACACCATGCTACAAGCAACCCGACTCTTCCTGATCTTTGCTGCCCTATCCACCTTAAATCTGGCATCAGCAACAACATGTAAGCCCATATTCAATCATCAAGATGACAAAGTGGCCAAGAACAATCGCTGCACTAAAATCAGCTTTCAATCAAGCAATACGGAAGGATCTGCTGTTATTATTATGGATGGCGATATCAAAGGCTCCTGCGCTTATACATCTGCGGTTCAGTGCGGGAATACCGAGATTAGAATGAAAGATATTTCAGCAATTGACTTTAAGGTTGACGTGCCCCCAGGTAAATGTGGTGCTAAAGAGTGGATTGCCGTTTATATGTTCCCCTGGTGTGGACAACCCGGTGGATGTTGGGCCGGGGGGCAGCGGGAAGTCGATTTTGTAGAAACAACAGGCTCCAATGGTCCGGGAGGTTTCGCTTCCAATTGGGGAGGGCTTCCCAAACAGGCGGCGTGGACAAGCCAAACAGGTCCCCTACAGGTGAAGAGTGGTGCCCAACAGCATATAACTTTTACATCCAGGAAAATCATATCGGGTGAAGCTAGTGGAACCTATCAATGGGATATAAGAGTGTGTGAAGCATCTGCGTCTAAGTGCGATGATTCAAATCAGCTTTGGCATGCCTACCGGGAAAAGGGGCCTGTAATTTTTGATGAATCCATGATGATCGTGATCGACAACTGGGGCGTCAACAATCCACCCCAGCCAGGTTGCACGTTAAAAATAACGGATATGCTAATCACCAAATATTAGCGATGCTTTCTACAACGATAGGGGGTTAGTGGCGAAAACCCTAATAATCTTTTTTCCACTGTAACTCTACACTACCGGAACCACTGTCACCGTCATCGGCACTTTTGAACTCCAGGTTGAGGTTATCCCTAAGTTCTATTTGCATCTCCGCCTGCCAGGGACTGAGAGGATCGGTACTTCTCTGTAATTCCACATAAATTCGATTGGTAATATATTTGCCCAAGCTCAATGCGTACTCATCACCTTCATCTCCCTCCTCCTGCTCAATATTGAGTGTATCCAGGTGCAACAGCTCGCGTGTCTTAGCGATAGGGTCCAATACCGCTCGACCCGACTGCAAACTGCGAACAACACTAACCAAGCGAACAGCCTGTAAAGGTGAAATATCTGATAATGACTTCCCAAAAAGCAATTGCGCCAGTATCTCATCCTGAGAGGCCGAGGGGTCAGAGGTAAATGTAATATCCAAGTCCGCAGCAGTACCTGATATCTGCGCGGTTATTTCTCCATCGCTATATTCATAGACACCTTCAACCAGGATAGCGACCTCATTATTCTCGAAGCGAATTTCTCCATCTTCCAGATCAAATTTCTTACCGAATAAATCAAAGCTGCCGCGAACAATTGTTAATTCGCCAGAGGCTTTTGGCTTATCTGCGGTGCCTTGAATATCCACCACGCCGCGCAATTGAGAATTTAAGCCAAGTCCGCGCACATAGGATTGCTGATCCAAAACAATCTCTACATCCAATCCGATTTTGCTAAACAGGGAGAAGATCGCTGCACCTGTGGGCCATCAACCTGAACTTCCACCACCTGGATTTCCGGAACACTGCTGCCAATCCATTGCTCAATCTGTAAGGCCAGCGGCTTCAAAGTGAATCGCCCGGTAATTTCTGCATCCTGGGTTGAGCCCGACAAACGGGCATCACCGGATATTGCACCGCGTACTCCCGGTGAGTTCAGCAAGTGGGCCCGACTGAGGCTTAATACGATGTCAAAACTGGGCGAGCTATCCGGAGGTAAAAAGACCGCCCCTCCCAGGTTTATCCGCCCACCATCACCATCGGTAGCGCTTCCTCGTACAATCCGCCACTCCTCAGGAGACAGCTGCGCGTAGAAGTTAATATCCGCAATGCGAGTATGGCTCGGTCGGTGCTCATAACGACCATTACTCAATTCGATATCACCGGTTAATAGAGGACGCTGCCAATTTCCGGTACCGTCAACATTGAAACTGAGCAAGCCGCGCATACGGTGGACACGGGGATCAATATATTCCGCAATCACTGACAAATCGGCCGTACCGCGCCCCTGCAATTGGAAGGGCACATTTCGCAGGCCACCAGTTTGATTATTCTCAGCAAATAATTGTTCGAAGATCGGCGCAATCAAGACACTTACTTGGCTATTTACTGCGTTGCTACCGCCGTGTTGGGCAATCAGGGATGCATCCAGCTCTCCATTCTCTGTCTGCCAATCCAACACTATCGAAAGCGGTTGAACCTGAATTCCGCGCTGCCCTAGCCCCAGGGCTTCTCCTGTAGCGCGCAACTCCCCTTGGAATTCAGGCTGCTTGGGACTTCCACCAATACTGGCATAAAGGCTGACATCACCATTACCCGCCCTACCGCTGGAAAAACTATTCGCCAAATCCGATAGATCACCCTGGCCGCGCAACTCTAAATCCAGTCGCTCTGCATTCAAGCTACCCAGTATCGATAATTGGTTGCGACCCGCCCAGAGCAGCTCGATACCATCAGTTACCAGACTCCTGTCTGCATAGTCCAAAGTACCCTGTAAATGCCAGGGCTCCAGATGAAACTCTCCCTGGGCGATCAGGTTGGTTTTAATCTGCGGGTTTGAAATAGCCCCATCAACCCTGCCATCCAAGCTCAACTCCCCTTCAAGGGAGTTAGGGAGAGAGAGACCGACGAGATCTACCAGGAACAGCGGTAGATTGCGCGCGCCCATATCAATTTGTAATCGGTCTTGCCTAGGTTCGATAGAGCCATCGGCCTGCAACAATGCCACCCCCACCCGACCCAACTGCTGGGCATCCTCAGCGAGGGCTGTCAGGCGGCTTTGGCTCTGTAGGGGCTCCGGCTCCCCTTTATCAAAACCTGAGGCAATCACGGGGGACTGAGGGCCTCTGCTTGAGGATGAACCAAACTGGTTGCCATTGCCGTTGGTAAATAACTCCAATCGCAGGTCACTGACCTCTATCAGGTCCATATCGCCACTGGCTTCCCCTTTTAAGTTAAAGGGGTAATCCTGCGCGACGCCATTGGAATCCAGTAAAATACTTACCTGGGGATTACTCCACTCTCCCCGGACTGTTACTTCGGAAGTCCCCCTAGACTTACCCCCTGCCTCGGTAACTCCAAGGTCATCGCGCAAGCTGATATTTTTGCCGTCGATCTGCCCGTGTAAATCCAGCTGCTTCTGTTCAATATCAAGCTGACCGATTACTTCCAGATTTAGCTTCTCACCAGTAAACACCAATTCATCAATGGTCAGCGCGTGCAGGTTTCCACTTATCGCCGCCGACAACTCACCCTGTAAGTCGTGGTAAGCACTCACTGCACTCAGAGACAAATTGAGGTTTGGGTTTTTCCATGAGCCGATTGCCTCCACACGCAACTGGTGCAAGGTGCCGGATAAAGCAGTGGGAATAACTACCCTATCAGCCCGGGGTAGCGAAGCTGCAAGCAGGCGAATTTCTTCAACACCCAACTCATCAATCTCTCCCACCAAATCCAGTGCTTTCAAATTCGTATCTACAGTACCGAGCACTTCGATCCGTGCACCGGCAAAGTGCAAAGACAAGGCTTGCAAGTCAATCACACCTGCCTGGGTATCGACCCGGCCTTCCAATTGCAGGGGCTGCTGCCGATAGCTGCTTTCCACTTGTAAGCTGCCATTAATATTCGGCTGTTGCAGGGAGCCCTGCACCGAAAAATCTGCGCTGAGCCAACCACTGTCCAGGATATCCTGCCAAGGGCGGGAAAGTGTTAGCGGGATTTGATTGAGGTTAACTGTCCCATTGACACCGTCCGCGCTAATGTTGCCTTTAATCGTACTGCGCCGCTCATCCACTCGCAGCCAAATCCCCGTTGAAGATAAGCGCCAGGGATTGATATCGGCTTCGATTCTTCCTGTCAGATCCAGTTGATGTTCTGCTAGAGGAGCTGCGATCGAATTAATATCCAGCAGCAGTTTTTCACCCTGCTTACGTAGGGATAATTCACCGCGAGCATCCAATACCTGATTTTCCGGCAGATGCAGCTGTCGACTGACAAACCCCTGGCCCACCTCACTGGTAGAGAAATCGATTACAAAGCGCTCGCCCTGCATCCGGCCATTTACAGTGAGATTAAACTCGGAACCATTCAGCTCACTCACTTCGATAAATAGCTGCGCCGGTTTACCCTGCCAGCGGTATTGGGCGTTAGCCTGAATAGCAACAGGGGGAATCCCCTTCAACCGGCTGTCCACCAATTGCAGGCGAGCTATATCCAGCTGCGCCAAGCGAAACCCGGGAACTAGCAACTCCCAAGTAGTCGATGGCTGCTCCTCACTGACAACTTCAACCTCCTCTTCGCCGGAATCTGCCAGCGCAGAGAGAAGTTCATTGAGGATATTCAGGTTGAGCAGTAAATCTTTGGCCCCCACTCGCTCGATATCGATGGGATTTCGGGACAAGCTGTTGAGATTAACTTCCAGGTCCTGGGCTTCGGCAAGCGTATTAGCTCGATAGTCAATTCTCAGTCGCTCGAAAAACCAAAATCCTAATTTTTCACTGCGAATTCCCTCTGCCTCAATTTCGAGGTCGTCCACCAGTTGCTCGGCAGCGTAAAAAGCCCCACGAGTAAGGCCGACGCGCCCCGGTTCCGTGCTGAGGAAATAGATAGCGGACATCAGGAGGAACAGACAAATGCCTGTTACCAGGGAACCCCCAGCACCCAGAGAGCGCCAGAGCCCACGCAGGAAAGCACCCACCCAGTGGGCAACGCCCAGCGCAAACAGGCCCAACCAGCGCATCAGAATGCCTGCCCCAAGCTCACATACACCTGATAGCGATCATCGATGCCCTCACGGCGATCGAGAGGAAAGGCGATGTCCATGCGGATAGGGGCAAAGGAGGTGATATAGCGCACGCCAAAACCCGTTCCCCAAAACAGGTCGGAAAACTTGGGCGCTGCGTCCTCATAGGCATTGCCGCCATCGAGAAAAATCACACCTCCCCAGGTATCCGTAAAACGAAAACGGCCCTCAAAAGAAATCTCGCTAAGTCCCCGACCACCGATAGCATCGGAGAGGGTTTCCTCACCCTCATCATTAATCTCAATAAGTCGCGGACCCAACTCCTGGTAACCATAACCCCGCACGGAGCCACCGCCACCGGCATAAAAGCGCTCATCCGCAGGCAGCTCAAGATTCGACTCTCCTGTAATTGCCCCGGCTTTCAACCTTATTGCCAAGGTGGGCTTATAACGCCAGTCATCGGCTGTTTTATACGCAGTGAGCTGTAGGGTATTTTTAATAAAGGTGGTGTTGGTATTTCTAAGATCGATATAGGGTTTTACTTCCAACGCAGAAGTGGCGCCACGGCGGGCATCCAGGGGTTTGTCTGTCGTGTTTAATTTAAAGCCCAAGGGGAAAGCTAACAGCGTGTAGTTTTCATCGGGATCATCTGCTTCAACTGCCCCTTCCACCTTCTCGTCCACTTCACTGAATTTCAGCTCAGCGCCACCACTCAGCGTGCGATGCTTACTGATTTTTCTCGATACCAGTGCACTGAATGTCAGGGACTCTGAACGGTAGGAATCAACATCCTCTCCTTCCAAAGCAATACTGGCGGTCAAGCGTTGCTTGTCATGGAAGAAACGGGGAATAGTTAGCTTGCCTTCCAGGGTTTGCTTTACCTCGTTCAGCTTACTTTCGACTTCAATTTTTTCCCCACGATGGAAAACATTGCGATGTTCCCAGGCTGCTGAAATACCGGCTCCCTCATCAGAGGTGTACCCCACCCCCAAGGTTATGGTGCGGTGATTGCGCTCCTGAATAACAAAAGTAACATCCACCAACCCATCGTAGGGTTCAGAAACTTCAGTATTTACATTGGCAATTAAGTTGGTGCGCAGCAGGCGCAACTGCGCAGCATCCAGTTTACTGCGGCTGAAGCAATCCCCGGATTTAATCTTGACCTTATCCAACAGGTAGTCCTCTTCGATAGAGGTGACTCCTTCAATGCGGACTTGGCCAACATGGACTTCGGGGCTGGGGGCCACCCGATATTCCAGTCTCGCAGCAGCTTCCCGGTGAATCACCGTTGCCTGGTAGCTGACATCCACATTCAACAGACAGGCATTTTCATTGAGGTACTTGGTAATTTTTTCTACGCCCTCAAGTACCTTGCTGGCAATCAGGGGATCTCCAACATGGATAGGCAAACCACTAAAGCCTGCCCGCAAACCGGCCGGCATAATAATATCCAGGCTCTTGATATGGTACTGGGGGCCGGGAGTGACACTATAGAAAATTTGGTTGCCAGAAACAGACTCATACACAGTGGCATCATAATATCCCTGCGCACGCAGTAATTTTTCCAGGTTACCCCGCTCATAGTGCGCAATATCCGCCGGATCTTCGTAGTTTTCCAGCGCACTACTGTTCTTGCGCAACTCGTTGAGTTCGGAGGTCAATTTTTCCTGCAGCTGGGGATCGCCCTGCACCAGCAGGGTAAAACCCGGCAAGCGATCAAAAAATGGGATGGCTGCTGCCAGCTGCATTGGCAGCGCTAGAAGGGCAACAAGTAGGGAGACAAAGAGAATTCGCAAGATCTTTATCCAATGTCAGTAGCGGCTACTCCGCAAAAAATCCGGGTATCCGTTCCCTCCGTAGGCTGGAATATCCAGCTGATGACAACAGCTGGGATAATTAAATCGACTTATTGAGCAGCCAATAAGCCGATTCGGCGTTTGGGACTTCTATGGCTGTGTGCCTTGGCTGGGCATTAAGGGATTACAATCCTGGATAATCACCTGCCCTTCCAGAATATTTCCTTTGGAATACTCCGTGAAAATACACTGGTTAGTCTTGGGGTTATAATTCTCGATCCACAAATTATCTTCTTTCCAGGTGGCGCCGATATGGCGGTACCCATCGGGCACAGAGATACGCATGACCCCGCCAAAACGCTTCACGAAAACCTGCTCATAGTGAAAGTAGTAGGCAAGCCAGCCGCCAACAAAGAAAACCGCAGCCACGATTGCGCCGATCTTAAGGCTGCCCAGGCGACTGCCGATAAAAAGAGAAGCAATAACCAGGGCAATCACCGCTGCCCAGTACAAATAAGTAACCATGACTGTTTTTCTACCGTAAATTATTGGTGTTTATAAAGTGAAGGGTAGCGCAGAACCGCAGCAAACTAAATGGCGCCGGGTTACGCTCCCTTACTCCTAAGGAGCCTCTGAATAACTCCGTAATGCCTCTGCGGGCCTTGAAGGTTGCAGATGTTAGGCGCAGCTCGCCGCGAATGGCCATAGCCCTTTGCAAGAGCTGCAACGCAGCAGCTGTGGCCTTCAAGGCCCGCCCTTCGGGGCATGCAGAGCGATCCACACTCCGCGTTGCGACCTCTTGAAAGGTCTAGACATTCCTGCGAAGCCGCGCCTTGATTGTGAACCGCTCTGCATGCCAGAGGTATCACGGAGTTGTTCAGAGGCTCCCTAACTTACTCCTCTGCCAACTCCGGCAGCTTTTCAAATAACGATAAGGCTTCAGGGTTGGCCAGGGCCTCCTTATTTTTAACCGGTTTACCCTCCACCACATTGCGCACAGCCAGTTCCACAATCTTACCGCTGATAGTTTTAGGAATATCCGCCACCTGGATCACCTTGGCCGGCACATGGCGAGGCGTGGTATTGGCGCGAATCGTGGAGCGGATTTTCTGGGTCAGATCCTCGTCCAGTACAACACCCTCTCGCAATACTACAAACAGCACTACCCGTACATCGTCGTGCCAGGGCTGGCCGATACAGATACTATCGAGCACCTCCTCGACTTTCTCCACCTGGCGGTAAATCTCTGCGGTTCCGATACGCACACCGCCGGGATTAAGTACTGCATCGGAGCGGCCATAGATCACAACACCACCGTGTGTCGTAATCTCGGCATAGTCCCCATGCGCCCAAACACCAGGCCAATTTTCAAAATAAGCACCGCGGTACTTGGCTCCATCTGGATCGTTCCAGAAGCCAACCGGCATACAGGGGAAGGATTTGGAGCAAACCAGCTCCCCTTTCTCTTCAACCACTGCACTGCCTGTATCATTCCAGACTTCCACCGCCATACCCAAGCCACGACACTGCAATTCACCGGCATAGACCGGTAGAGTTGGGTTGCCAAGGGCAAAGCAAGACACAATATCGGTGCCGCCGGAAATAGAGGATAAGCAGAGATCTGCTTTTATATCTCTGTAGACATAGCGGAAGCCTTCGTGGGCCAGCGGAGAGCCTGTGGAGAGCACCGCACGCAAGTTCACCAGTTTGTGGGTCTCCCGGGGTTTGCAGCCACTCTTCTCCAGCGCAGCAATATATTTGGCACTGGTGCCAAACACACTGATTCCCTCTTCATCGGTCATATCCCATAGACTTTGGGATGAAGGGTAGAAAGGTGAGCCATCAAACAGCACTAGAGTCGCCCCACAAGCCAGGCCACTCACCAGCCAGTTCCACATCATCCAGCCACAGGTGGTGAAGTAGAAAAGTGTATCCTCACGGCGCAGATCGCCATGCAAGCGATGCTCCTTCAGGTGCTGGAGCAAAGTGCCCCCACTCCGTGGACGATGCACTTGGGTACACCAGTAGTACCTGAGGAGTACATGATGTACAGGGGGTGATTAAATTCTGTTTGTACAAAGGAGAGTTCGCGAGCGGGCGCCGCAGCTTCAAAAGCTTGCAGTAGTACCGCCTTACCCAGCGGCTCTGCCGCTAGTACCTGAGCAGTTTCCTCTTCTGAGCGCGCAACCGGTACCACTACCAAAGTTTCTATGGATTCGATTCGCTGCATGATCTCGCGCAGACGCGGCAATGAATCAATAACCTTACCGTTATAGAAGTATCCTTCACAGGCAAATAGCACTTTCGGCTGCACCTGGCCAAAGCGGTCAAATACTCCATTGATACCAAAGTCTGGTGAGCAGGAGGTCCAGATAGCACCGAGGCTCGTGGTGGCCAACATGGCTACTACGGTATCGATCACATTGGGCATAAAGCCCGCTACCCGATCTCCCTCAACAACGCCTTGGGCAACGAGGGCCGCTGACAGGCGCTCCACCCGATCGTACAGCTCCTTGTAGCTCAGCTCGCGGCGGCTACCGTTCTCCAGGCGCTCGACCAGGGCAGCCTTGTCATCGCGATATCGCAGCAGGTTCTCAGCAAAGTTCAGGCGTGCCTGTGGAAACCACTGCGCACCGGGCATGGAATCGTTACCGAGTGTCTCATCACCCTTATCTGCAGCAATAACTCCGGTGTAATCCCACAACTCCCGCCAGAAAGCTTCGCGATTATCTACTGACCACTGGTATAAGGCCGCGTAATCATTGAGATCCAGCTGGTATTGCTGGTTGACCCTGCGACGAAATTCATCCATCTGGGTGGCGGCAATAGCCTCTGCGCTGGGTTGCCAGAGCGGTTGGGAGTTGTCCTTCATTTCAACAGACCTTGTAGCTCATTATTGTGTTTTCGAATCGCCCTCTCGGGCACAAGGGGAGCAATCATGCCCTGCCCCACCACTTAAAACTATTTTAATCTTTTTTAGATTTGTTAAATAAAAGTTAACATAGCCAAATCTATCAATTCCCCAGGAAGTAGCCGCTGTGAGTGCCACGATCAAACAACTACGCGCCTTTGTCACAGTGGCCCGCAGCCGCAGTCTGGCCCAGGCCAGCGCTCAGCTGCACACTTCCCAGCCAGCCCTGTCCATTGCCATCCGCAATCTGGAGGATGCGACTGGCGGCCCGCTTTTCAGTCGAGAAGCCCGCCAACTCACTCTCACCCCGGAGGGCGAGGAATTCCTCTCCCGCGCCGAACAACTACTGCACAACTGGGATCAATCCCTGGATGCGGTACAGCAGGCCTTTCGTCTGGAGCGTGGGCAGTTGCGCCTGGCAGTAATTCCCGCCTATGCGCTCAACCAACTCCCCCAATTATTAGCCAATTTTCACCGCCAGCACCCACAAATCAATATCCTGTTGGAAGATGTGGTGATGGAACGAGTAACCCAAGCGGTGCAGGATGGCCGGGCAGAGCTGGGCATCAGTTTTCGCCCCGAGGATTTAGGTGGGCTTGAGTTTGTGCCCCTACACCGGGATCGTTTTATCGCAGTCATACCACCCCAGCACCCCCTCAGCGAAAAAGGAAAAGTGCGCTGGAGTGACCTGGCCGGTTTTCCTTTTATTGCAATGAACCGCGGCTCAGCGGTGAGGCGCTGGACCGATGAGGCCTTCGGGCAAAGTGGCAAAGGCGTTCACTATATCTGCGAAGCTAATCAATTAAGCACAATCGGCCAGTTAGTACGTGCGGGAATGGGCATTAGTGCAGTACCGAGCTTGTGCGAAACACAGGTTCGGGAATATGGGTTGGAATGCCTGCCGCTATCGGCGCCAGTAGTGAGTCAGGAGGTGGGGATATTATTAAAGAGCCGAGGCACCTTGTCGGCACCAGCAACCGCGTTTTTATCCGCGATTACTGGTTGAGGTCTATAAAAGTGCCTCTACTTATTTGAGCGACTAGTGGCTGCTGGTTGCGCGCAGCATCCAAGCCGTTTTCTCGTGAACTCTCATACGATCAGATACCAGGGCAACTGTGGATTCATCTTCTCCCGCCTGGGCATCTTTTAAAACTTCACGACAGGTTTTGATCACCTGCTCATGCCCTTTAGTGAGAATTTTTACCATTTCTTCCGCCGGTGGTACCTCAACAACTTCTTTGATGGAGCTGAGTTGAGCAAAAGCCTGGTAAGTGCCGGGAGCGGAAACCCCGAGGGTACGAATGCGCTCGGCAATATCATCCACCGCAGTGGCCAGCTCGGTGTAATGCTCTTCAAACATCAGGTGTAATTCGCGGAACAGAGGCCCAGTAACATTCCAGTGGAAGTTGTGGGTTTGCAGGTAAAGGGTGTAGCTATCTGCCAACAAATGTTTCAAACCGGCAGCAATCTTTTCCCGATCCTTTTCACTGATACCAATATCGATTTTTTTCATAATACAAATCCCTCTTCCAAAAACTGTTGTCACCGAAATGGTTATAAGGCCATTTTGGTACCTTTATTCACTTCTCACAAGCTATCGAGCCAATAGCTTATTTATATAGACAAGTAAGATTTATAAGGTACAAAAATGGCGTGAATTTTAACCCGGCTATTGGAGGAAAATTTTGCGACAAGACATTGCCAATAAGGGACTCTCCAAACAAAACTATTTATCGAGCCCCCTGTTGGCAACACAAGAAATCAGGCACTACAAACCGGGCAATTACTATGGCTCGGCAGCTGCAAAGTTTGCAGAGCTAAGGTTTCCGTCTCGATTAAGTGCAATTTATTCAAGCTCGATACCGGCAAATCCACCAGGTATTTCATGGCCTCCAGAGCCTGCATGCTGCCAACTACCCCCAGCGCAGGGCCGATCACACCTGCTGTAGAGCAATTCTGGACTTCTGCCTGCTCCTGGGGCGGAAACAGGCAGGCATAACAGGGACCTTTTCTTTCAGAAAAATCAAAACTAATCAGCTGGCCGGAAAACCCCTGCACCGATGCCATTACCACCGGACACCCTGCCTGATAACAAACCCGGTTGATTGTATGGCGGATTTCCAGGTTATCGGTGCAGTCCAACACCAGATCCAACTGCTTTACCTGCTCACGCAGCCAGGATTCATTCGCCATTTGGCTGTGGGGGTGAATGCGAATAGTTGGATTGGCTGCAGCCAATTGTTGTGCAGCCACCATGGCTTTGGATTTTCCCTGGTGATTGGTTTTGTACAAAACCTGGCGCTGTAAATTGGAGAGATCGATATGATCACCGTCTACCAGGTGCAGCTCTCCAATACCGGCTGCGGCCAGATACATCGCTGCCGGGCTGCCGAGCCCACCTAAGCCAACAATCAGAATTCGCGCAGAAGACAGCTTTTTCTGTCCCTCTTCACCCACCTGGGGCAACATTATCTGGCGACTGTAACGCTGTAATTCCTTACTACTTAACATGGCTCTACTTCCGCACGCTTACCTTTCAACAGGACATTAAAATCGGCAACCACCTGCTTGTAATCTTTTGCTTTAGTAATAGCGCTGACCACGGCGATACTGCCAACGCCACTAGCGATAACCTCACCGGCCCGTTGCATATTAATACCACCAATTGCCACAAGTGGATAATCGGGCAATAGCGCGGCCATTCGCGCAAGTTTCTGCACGCCCTGCAACTGATCCGACATATCCTTGGTGTTGGTCGCATAAATTGCACCAATGGCCAAGTAGCTGGGGCGATAACGGTAGGCCAACAGTAATTCATAGAAGCCGTGGGTACTGATACCCAGCTTCAATCCTGCCGCTTGAATTGCCCTCAGATCAGCAGATTGCAAATCCTCCTGGCCCAAATGCACGCCGTAGGCGCCGCACTCAATCGCCAACTGCCAGTAATCATTGATAAACAGGCGCAGGTTATACGTCCTGCCAATAGCCACTGCCCTCTCAATCTGTGCGCGCAGGTCCCCACCCGGATTCTTTATTCGCAGCTGTAAAGTACGCACCCCCAGCTCAGCCAGGCGCTGCAACCACTCCACTGTATCCACAACCGGATATAAACCCAATGCTTGAGAGTCTGTTTGGGCAAACCCTTGAACAAGAGGCGGGGCTGCACCAAAGCCATAATCCAGCACACGCTCTTCTCCCGGCACCAAAATCTCAGGGAAGTCGATGAAATCCAGGGGCCAGCCACAGTGGCCTACAGGTCCAGCACCAGCGCCGATATGTGCATTATTTCCCCGGCGCAAGCCCCGCTGTATATAGGCTTTACCCACAACGCAGGCATCTCGCAACGGGTAGCCCAAAGCGCGGCAAGCGGCAATAGCGGAGGACAGGGTGCAGCCAGTGCCATGTGTGCCTGTACTGGACACTTCCCGGCCAATAAACCAATCGACCTTTTCACCATCCCACAGTAAGTCGGAAACTTCTCCCGCACGCAATTGCGTATGGCCGCCGGTAACCAAAATAGCGG
The DNA here is from genome assembly GCF_030012985.1 of Microbulbifer sp. VAAF005. Taxonomy (NCBI): domain Bacteria; kingdom Pseudomonadati; phylum Pseudomonadota; class Gammaproteobacteria; order Cellvibrionales; family Microbulbiferaceae; genus Microbulbifer; species Microbulbifer sp. VAAF005. The sequence continues at coordinate 1,577,613 of NZ_CP120233.1, forward strand.
TACCGCCGTGGGCGTGCAACTGACGCGCAGCTTGCACAATAGATTCCGCAACCGTGACACTGGCTCCGGTAAGCCATTCCAATTCATGTAAATTGGGAGTGACCAGATCACACTGTGGCATCAACTGAGCCAACACCGTTGCGGTAATATTCCCTTCGGTGAGCCCGGCTCCGTTGGTAGCAACAGCAACCGGGTCGTAAATAACCGGAACCGGCTGCACCGCTTTCAGCTGGCGCAGAAAATCTGCCACCGCAACCACTTGTTCAGCATTCGCTAGCAGACCGATTTTAATTGCGGCAGGAAATAGATCCCGCTGTAAAGCCTGTAACTGAGAACCCAAGACCTCTAGGGAAACTGCATTAATTGCAGTTACTTCTACCGTATTCTGTGCAGTATTGGCCGTGATAGCACTGCAACCATGGCAGCCGAGGTCGGCAAAAGTCAGCAGGTCCGCCTGAATGCCGGCGCCACCGCCGGAGTCACTGCCGGCAATGGTCCAGACAATTGGCTTTTTCAATTGGAGTTGATCGCGCATAAAAATACTAATCCTGCAATATGCTCTCTGCCTGCTGCCAGAAAGGCATATCCAGGGTGGGGGTGCTGGGACTGGCAGTTTGACGCCTGAGCATCAAGCCGGCATTAAAGGCGGCGCGCCCGGATTCCACAGCCAGTTTAAAAGCATTAGCCATCAGTACCGGATCCTGGGCTTTTGCAATCGCGGTATTCAATAACACCGCATCAAAGCCCATCTCCAGTGCTTCTGCCGCCTGTGATGGCGCACCGATTCCGGCGTCAATAATAAGCGGTACATCACTCAGGCGCTCGCGGAGTGTTTGCAGGTTATATTTATTGAGCAGTCCCTGCCCGGTACCGATGGGAGCCCCCCAGGGCATTAATACCTCGCAACCCACATCCAAAAGTTTTCGACACAGAACCAGGTCATCTGTGCAATAAGGCAAAACCTTGAAGCCTAACTGAATTAATTCCCGCGCAGCTTCTACCAGACCAAAGGGGTCTGGCTGCAAATTGTAATCATCACCAATCACTTCCAGCTTGAGCCAATCGGTCTGGAAAATTTCCTGGGACATTTTTGCCAGCTCCACCGCTTCTCGCGGCGATTTACAACCGGCGGTATTAGGCAACAGCTGACAGCCGGACTCGCGAACATAATCCCAAAATCGATTGTCCTGCTGCTGTGCCGGATTTTGCCGGCGCAGAGACAAAGTAATAATTTCCGAAGCTGAGGCTTGCACGGATTCGCGCATAATCGCTGGGGAGGGATACAGGGCGGTGCCCACCAAAAGCCGGCTGTTAAATGTTTTTCCGTAAAGTGTTAATAGATCGCTCACCTTTACCCCCCACTACCGGAACAACAATATCCAGGCTATCGCCGTTATTTATCTGTGTATTGCTATATTCCGTACGGGGAATAAATCCACCGTTGATCGCAACGGCAAACGTTTCTCCGCGATAGCCAAGCTGCTGTAAAAGCGCAGAGAGTTTTAGCGGGGATTCAAGGCTTTGTGTTTCCCCATTAATTAGTACCTGCATCAAACCACCTGTAACAGTTGTTGTGCCACTTGATTCTCCACTTGCTCCACTACTGCCGGCGCTAAAAGATAACCGTGACGGTAAAGGCCGTTCACCCTAATCAGCCCATCCTCGCTGTGGATATAAGGCATATTATCCATAGTGGCGGGGCGACAATTTACGCGGGTCTCTACAATACGAGCCTCGGCAAAAGCCGGGTTGAGGGAGTAAAGCGCGGAAGACAACTCCATGCTGGAGCGCACGGAAATGGGCGACTGGTCTTCGCTCTCAATTTCCGTAGCACCAATTACTGTGCGTCCATCGCTGCGTGGTACAGCGTAGAGCTTATAGCGCGGGTGGAGCAGGCGCACTGGACGCTGCAAAACCACTTCCCGGGATTCCACCACCATCACCTCACCACGGACACCGCGTAAGCCTTCAATCTGCCCCTTGGCACCGAGACCACGGCAGTCGATCACGCAATCAAATTGTTCGCGCTCCGAGTTCACAGAGATATACCCGGCTTCGCAATTTACCTTGCTGTGCTCTCGCAGAGTGACAGCTCCTCGGTGCAATACGCTAAGTAACGCAGGCAATAAGCGGTGATTATTGATATCCGCCTCACCTCGTAAGTAAAGCCCCTGTTCAAAGCCATGTAAGGAGGGCTCTAATTTCGCTAAAGTACTGCTATCGAGTGGCTCCACCTGCTCCCTGGCAGATTCACCCAACTTACCCTGTAACTCCCGCAGGAATTGCAGCAGCTCACTTTTATCCTTGCCGTGAGCAACCAGTACTGAGCCCGCCCTGCGGTATTCCACGTCCTGCCCGCTCTGCTCCTCCAGCTGCCGGGCCCACTCAGACCAAATCTCAAGGCTTTTCAGCCCCAGGTTGTAAACTTGTTTATCGCTGTGCACCAATTCCGATAGTGGTGAGATCATTCCCGCTGCCGTCCAGCAAGCTCCCCCGACTGGTGCCGACAGATCACCCGCTTCAAACAGGGTAATATCCAGTTCCCGTTGGCAGAGCCGCCAGGCGAGCAAGCGACCTAACAGGCCGCCACCGGCAATAGCTACTTTGGCTTTGGTTTCGCTTGTCACAGACCACCTATCTTCGCAAATCCAAATCGACACCCAGCGATATGCGCTATGCACTCGCCGTACTTTTGCTATCCGATTCTTGGGGGAGAGGACTCTCCCCCAAAATACTCATTAGCCCTTGTGATAAATCTCGCTACCCATGTCCTTAAATTTAATCGACATTTCCTCCATGCCCTGTGCCGCTTCCTGCTTGGCCGCATAATCGCGCACATCCTGGGTAATTTTCATGGAGCAGAATTTCGGGCCGCACATGGAGCAGAAGTGAGCTACCTTGCCGGATTCCTTTGGCAAGGTTTCATCGTGATAGGTGCGTGCCCGCTCCGGGTCCAAACCGAGATTGAACTGGTCTTCCCAACGGAATTCAAAGCGGGCTTTTGACAGGGCGTCATCGCGCTTCTGTGCCCGCGGATGCCCTTTGGCCAAGTCTGCGGCATGAGCCGCAATCTTATAGGCCATAAGGCCCTCTTTAACATCCTCTTTATTGGGTAGGCCCAGGTGCTCTTTGGGGGTCACATAGCAGAGCATGGCGCAACCGTAAGTGCCGATAAGTGCAGCGCCGATGCCGGAAGTAATGTGGTCGTAGCCGGGAGCAATATCGGTGGTCAATGGACCTAGAGTGTAAAAAGGTGCGCCGTGGCAGTGCTTCAGCTGCTCATCCATATTTTCTTTGATCTTATGGATAGCCACATGGCCGGGGCCTTCGATCATCGTCTGAACATCGTGCTTCCAGGCAATTTCAGTCAGCTCGCCAAGCGTGTGCAGCTCGCCAAACTGGGCTTCATCGTTAGCATCTGCAATGGAGCCCGGGCGCAGGCCATCACCGAGACTAAAGCTCACATCGTAAGCCTTCATAATCTCGCAGATTTCCTCGAAGTGGGTATAGAGGAAATTCTCTTGGTGATGGGCGAGACACCATTTGGCCATAATGGAACCACCGCGAGAGACAATCCCGGTCATACGTTTGGCAGTGAGCGGCACATAGCGCAAAAGCACGCCAGCATGAATAGTGAAGTAATCCACCCCCTGCTCCGCCTGCTCAATCAAGGTGTCGCGGAACACATCCCAGTAAAGATCTTCAGCAATTCCGTTTACTTTCTCCAGCGCCTGGTAAATCGGCACAGTACCGATGGGCACTGGCGAGTTTCGCAGAATCCACTCGCGGGTTTCGTGGATATTGGCACCGGTAGACAGATCCATCACCGTGTCCGCGCCCCACTTGGTAGACCAAACCAGTTTCTCCACTTCCTCTTCAATGGAAGAAGTCACAGCCGAATTACCAATATTTGCATTCACCTTGCACAGGAAGTTGCGCCCGATAATCATCGGCTCCACTTCCGGGTGATTAATATTCGCCGGGATAATTGCCCGCCCTTCTGCAACTTCCCGGCGCACAAATTCCGGCGTGATTTGCTTGGGGATGTAAATACCATCACGTGCCTTCTGGTATTCACTTTCACTCATTTCCGCTGCCAACTTGGCTCGCCCCATATTTTCGCGCACAGCGATAAATTCCATCTCTGGGGTAATAATGCCGCGGCGGGCATAGTGCATCTGAGATACATTCTGTCCCAGTTTGGCCCGGCGAGGGCTGGGAAGGTTTTCAAAGCGGATATGATCCAACCCCTGGTCCGCCATACGCTTCTGGCTGTAGGCCGCTTGGCGAGAGTCCAGCAGTTCAGTATCTCTGCGGGCCTCTATCCAGCCCTGGCGCAATTTGGGCAGCCCTTCCCGTACGTCCACTTTAAAATTGGGCTCGGAATAGGGGCCCGAAGTGTCGTAAATGGTGAGGGGCTCATTGGGTTCAAACACCGGATTCTCTGCATCCCCCCTACCAAACTATCTCCCAGACAGATCTGACGAGCACCAACCTGGATGTCGGCAGTTTCACCGGGCAAATACACCTTGCTCGAGTTAGGGAAAGACTGAACCGTGAGATTCTCAAGAAATTCTTTAGCGGAATCGCGACTGGCAGCGCGGGAGGACTTTCCGGCTTTACCGGATTGTTCAATGATCTCAGACATGCGTAACCTTAAAACTTGGGAATTTAAAGGTCGCAGCATCCAGGGCACATACAAAGAGAAAAGACGCCAAGCTGTAACAAAACAGGCGACTTCAGATCTTGTTCCCTACGCGGGGGTTACCCCGATCAGGTTCAACGGATCTCGCAACAGCGATCTCAGCCCACAGGCACTCCGACAAGTAGAGCGCAGTATAGTGGAAGCACCAGAAGAAGAACAGATAGCATAAAACTGTGCCAGAAAAACTAAAGCTTTGAAACGCCAATAAAGTAATCAATGCTCTTGGCGACAAAACTCCAACAGACTTCAATTTATTGATAACTGACCAAAGGGTCTCAAGCATTCACCACTCACAATATCTGAGTGCGTCCTACACTCCTTCTCGTTTACCGGAGCAGTGAATAAAACGATAACAACTTACGGCGAAAGTCGGTGTGGGAGAAAATACAATGTTGAATAAATATGGAGTTCTAGTAACGCTCTGTTTGAGCATCTTGTCGATACAGCCAGCAATGGCAGCCCCCTCCAAGTCAGTTGCTGCGGGTGACAGTATTACCATGGCATTCGGTGCAGACTGTACCCGCAATAAGTATTTCTGGGACCTGTTTTGTCTTCTCGGCGGGGACCAACCCGAGCATTCCTGGTTTGACGGCGACGACAATTCAGTGGAGAGTGTTCACGATAAATATAAAGTTAACTACCCCAATATGGCTGCCAATAAAAGCGCAGCGGAATCTGGTGCTGAGATGCGTAGTGGAGGCGACAATTTCTCCACTCAAGCCGATCGGATTCTATCCCAGAGTAATATACCTGACCATGTCGAGGTAGTATTGGGTGGTAATGACATCTGTAACCGGGAATGCGTCGATCCAGCCAACTGTAACGATCCACTCTACACCGATAGCGAGTGGCGCTCGGCAGTTCAAGCTGGACTGGACAAATTAGTCGATGGTCTCCCTAACGGCTCAACGATAGTACTCGGCTCAGTACCACGAGTACACGATCTCCGGGCAGCTGGTCTGGATAAGCAAAGCGGTAATTCCCGCGTAGATTGCGAGAGTGTCTGGTCGACTTTCGGAATTTGCCGAATTGCAACAAATGGCGGCTCGATGAATGGAGAGAGCTTTGCTACTCGTTATAACGGAATAGCCGCAGCCCAACAACGTTATAATGAAATCCTTGCTGAGGAAGCAGAAAGTTACAACGGTATGAATGGGGTAGAAGTTGTTGCTGAATATACCGGTGAGGATGAGTTAAATGCCGGGACTTTTCAGTTTAATAAAGATGATATTGATGGTGGAGACTGTTTCCACCCAAGCATTCAAGGACAAAATATTGTCGCTGACCTACTGTGGCAAGGAAATCCGGATAAATAAGTAACTTTTACTGCTCGGTAAATTCAGGGCCCGCAATAAAGTACCGCGGGCCCTAATCAATTCACTTACCCAAATCCTCATCAAAGTAACCATTCTCTTCAACCACATATTGCAATCTATGCGGCAAACCTTTTCTCATAAAGGCGACATCAATTACTTTTCCACTGGTAAGAGCACTCCAAAGCTCATTCTGGCCACTGTGGACCCAACTGTCATTGACCCTCAACAGCACATCGTTTTCCTCGAATCCAAGTGCAGTAAAGAACTCATTGTTGGCCACCCCCTCCAAGCGCATCAAATGGTGGCCCTCAACTTCCATCTCCGCCTCAATAAATTTAGCCTCCAAGAATTCTCGTTGTTCGAGTTGCTTCGCCAACCACTCTTGTCCAAGAGTCAACACACCAGCCGGCTCGATTAGTTTTTTACCCTTTTCTCCCTGAGGCTGTTCAATACGTTTGCGCAGCTCCTCATCGTGCTGATAGGACAAAGTTAAAGGGATAATATTACCTTCTTCACCTTGCAATAGCAGACGCTCCAGGGAGCCCTGATTATCAATAACGGCATAGTGCCCTTTCAAACGCTTCAGAAAGACATCTTTAAGAACAGACTGCCCCAGTGAAAAATTCTGTGCCTTCTGCCCATTTACTTCTATTAAAGCTTTGGACTTATTCTCTATACTCGATTCACTAACTCCTACCAGGGCAAGAGGTAGATCCGTAACAGGTAATTGATTTTCAGTATCTTTTTGTTGTTTCCATGTATATTTTTGCTGAGGATCTATATCAAGCCTGATTAGTTCCTTTTCTATCCAGTAAGAATATTGCTCAAATGATCGTGCGCCCTTTAGATACAAACCGTTTATAAAAACAACCGGCACATTTGTAAGGCCAAGCCCTAAAGCAATTTCCTGATCCCCAAGAACAACTTCTTTATAATTCATATCTCCAATACAGGTTTTAAATTGCTTGTCATCGATCAGTAAACTGCTTGCGGTCTGGGAGTAAGACTTCTCACCAAGGTTTGGAGTTTTTGCGTATAAGGCGTCGTGATATTCCCAAAAAATATTGTGCTCACCAGCGCACTTAGCCGAAACAGCAGCTTTGATACCCTCCCGATGAAACTTAAGGGGAAAATCAAAATTTACCTGGCGAACCCAACCAGAATAGTCACTCAACAATCGTCTCAAGGTTGGCTGAAAGGATTTACAGTGGGGAGATTGAAAGGAGCAGAACACAGCAATTGTTATAGGCGCTTCGGGATTTCCTCGAGCGGCGCGCCCGCCATAATCAAGATCTATCCGTGGTGGCTCTGGAACGGGAAGCATAACTTCTATTTCTTGACCATCTTTTGCTGTTTTGGCAATCATTTCATGCAGCTTGTTGAGACGTAATTTATGCTCCATTTCAGCAATATCATACAACACAAGCTGGAGCTCCTTATCCAAGGCCTTCACGCTGACCTCCTGGCCATCAATCCGTGCAGCTATATGTTGCTGATCAAGTACTTTAGTTCCTACTGTTATTTCCGCATCCTTTGAACACCCCCCATTAGGCTCAAAATACCCAACGCCATTAACTTTACTATAACATTCCTTAGTCGATTCACTGGTAATTCTCCTTTTACCGGTTTTGACCAATCTTACTCACCAATTCTCATTTCAGCCGCTTACAGCAAGCTTTATTCAGAATGTGTTCAAAAAATGAGAACCAGGCAAGATTTTTGGCACCTAAGTTAACGTCCTTACCAGAAAAGAAATCTCACCTCAGACTAATCGTAAGCAATCAAATCAAACTTATTCGACCCTGAGCGTACTGCTCCTCTACAGGGACTTGCCGTTAACATCCAGAGAGCAAAGGTTAGAAACCAACTCAACAGATAGATTGTTTCGAAGTATGCAAAAAATAACTATTTCCAAAAAATTATATATACAAGAACCCCCGAACCATCTACAGGAGGCTGCTATGCCGGACAATTAAATCCCAGCCACCTACAATGGTCTCGGAACCGTTAATGAAGGGGAAAGTCAGAACAGGGGATCAGGAGTCAAATTATGGCGAACAATCTATATGGACTACAATGATTTAAACGTACTTCACTCAGAACCCATAGTTTGAATACGTCTATCACGTTTAATAGCAGCGCCGTGATGAGAATGTAGTTTATTACCAATATCTGATTTTACTACTCTCCTATTGGCTTTAGAAATAGATGGACAGATTATTTGTATTAATCGCATGCCCCCTTAAAAAACACCCCACAGTATACCAATGTCCCAATTTTCACAATAAAAAATACATAGGAGTAAAGAAGACCCTCAGAAAGGCGGATACTCCTTTGCCTCCGGAATTCATTCCCATTTCAATACTATGACGAATTCTCATGAGCCGATGAAACATGACCAACATATATTTAAGCAACTATCTGAAATACGAGGGCTAAAAGAAATACAACTCGTTGTCGGCGGATTTGGCTTTATAGGTCAATATTTGACATGGGGACTTCTGCAAAAAGGACTCAATGTGGTCCTAATTGCCAGAAATAATGCTAACAATCGGGCCGAGAAACTAAAACAAAAAAATAGTTTTGCCAACCCTCGCTATAAACTTTCGGAAAATAATTTTGACCAACTTACAATAATATCAGGTGATTTAAACAAACCAAACCTCGGGCTATCTTCTGCATCTTACAGACAACTATGCTCTCTAAATATTGGCTCCATTTGGAACAGCGCTGCTGACATGCACTATAGCTATAGTAATTTACAACAAAGCATTAACACCAATGTTATCGGCGTGAATCGACTAATCGACATTGCTGTAACAGCAAAATGTCGACTCAATCAAATATCAACTGCTTTTATTGCCGGTAAAGCTCATGCCAACGGAATAGCCATAAATGAGGTACTCTACCGCCCTGGCAATTTTTTCAACGCATACGACTACACGAAAAATATAGCAGAGAACTTAATAGCAGAGTCAAAAAATCTGGAATACACCATCTATAGGCCAACTATTGTGCTAGGCGACTCAGTGAGTGGGTACACAAATTCTGAGTCTGGGTACTATGAATATGTGAAACTGCTAAACCGACTAAAAAAGCAACATGTAGAAATCCCCATTCACTTAAAATATACTCCAGGTTGTTTTATTAATGTCATACCTGTTGACATCTGCTGTGATGCAATATTAAAAATTTCAGAAAAACATGAAGCCACAAGAAATCAGTACTTTAATATTGCCGATTCCAATCCGATGACAGTCGACAACTTTATCAAATTTAATCGCAATTACTTTAAGCTGGATTTAAGACAATTTATAGAGAATCACACTTCATTAAGCAACCTTTCTGAGAGGGAAAAACGTCTACTTAAGATTATAAACAGAATGCAAAACGGACCATTCTTAAACAGTGACTTCAGGTTTTCCAGTGTAAACAGCCAAGAAGTGCTAGGCCATCCGGTTCAGAATCAATGGTGTAATAGCAACAGCTATCTAACCAAAGTTGTAGATTATTTTTTAAACCAAACAAGTTAGCGACTAAAGTAACCCAATTAAACACGCCATGAACAAACCTAATGAAATACAGCTCTCCGATTACGCAAACAGGATCAGCTACTCAGGGCCAAATGAAGACTCTAGATCAGAACTTAAGGCGCTAAATATTAATGAGAGCGATAGTGTTTTATGCGTTACTGGCGGTGGAGATCGCGTTTTAAGTCTTTTACTGGGCAAGCCAAAAAAATAACTGCCATTGACTTAAACCCCTGCCAAAATTATCTTTTAGAACTCAAAATTTCCGGAATACAGGCGCTAAACCATGAGGGATTTTTAGGTTTCTCGGGGATCATCCCATGCAAGAAAAGGATAAACGTTTACAACAAAATAAAACACCTATTATCAAAAAAAGCAGAATTATTCTGGTCCAAAAACGAAAGAATGATTGAGAATGGTTTTATTTATGAAGGGGCCTTCGAAAAACACTTCAAACTAATTAGCGTAATTATTAAAGCTATCCGGCCAAAGAAAATAAAAACTCTCACCACCCTAAGCAACATCGAAGAACAGCGTGAATTTGTTAAAAACAAATGGAACACCCCTGCATGGAAAAAATTTTTGCGCTTTCTTACCAACAAATACTTCTTCCAAATTTTCCTTAAAGACCCTGGATTCTATCAACACATTCCCCAAGAAGTATCAATTCCCGAGTATTTATTAGACAGAATGGATCACTCCCTAATGAACCACCTGGTCCTTGAAAATTTCTTTATGACATTCCTGCTAACTGGGAAATACAACCCTGAACATGGAATGCCCTTATACTTAGAAAAAAATAACTATCCAATAGTAAAGGGGGCACTAAATAACACAGCCATAGAAATGGTAAATTCGCCTCTAGAGCAATATTTATACGGCACCAAAAGTAAAATTGATAAGTTTTCTATTTCTGACGTTTCTGCTTATCTTGATGAAGACAGCTTTGTTTCTCTACTAAACGCAATATACTCAGCAGCTAGTAAAAACAGTATCTTGTGTATGCGCCACTTTATTACCAAAAGAAAAATCCCCACTTCTATAGAAAATAAATTTTCTTTTAATTCAGCTCTAGAGAAAGAGCTTAATAATAGCGACATGTCATTTGTTTATAGCTTTAATGTTGGCATAAAAAGTGATCTCTAAATTACCTAACTTCTTATCGAGCCGTTATGAAGGCTGAAATGACAGCAGCCTTTGAGGTTTCCTATTAGAAACTACAGCATTGCTCGCCAGCCTATAGACCTCTTAAGCGTAACAAGCTAGAGCACAATGCAGACACTACATAGTAGCAAAAATATTTAGCGATATTTTTTCAGACACTAAAAGGAGCAACCTATTGGGCCGCCCTTTTGAGAATTAGAAACCTATAAACCGCTGCGCCGGTTTAAGACTGCACCGACCTCCAATCCAATACCAAGCTTTAATTACAGCTGACCTACACTGTATAGAAAGCAGTGCTCGCCACCCTACTGGCAACTTCGGCGCAGGGCTGCGAGGCAGCAAAATATTTCACTGTTTCCAAAAAAGAAAACCTCCGCAGGCTTCCCTGCGAGGGTTTTCTTTTTCCCTTTCTTAGTTTTTTATTTTTTGTTTTTTTAAATATTTTTTCAGCCATAAAAAAAGGGCCACCCTGTTGGGTGGCCCTTTTCGGATTAAAAGCCTGACGATGACCTACTCTCACATGGGGAAACCCCACACTACCATCGGCGATGTTGCGTTTCACTTCTGAGTTCGGCAAGGGATCAGGTGGTTCCACAACTCTATTGTCGTCAGGCAAACTGGCTTGGGTTGGCATTGGTCTTATAAGCAAAGTGCTTGGCCTGCCGCGTTATCGCTGTTTGCCTCGGTCATATTATTGACCGGCGATAACCCCAAATAAGTCGGTAAAACAATCTGTAGTAATACACCGCAAGCGATCATTGTGTGTCTTTCATTCCACAATCCGCTAGCTTAGCTAGTCGTTAGTAACCATCTCTGTTGTATGGTCAAGCCGCACGGGCAATTAGTACTGGTTAGCTCAACGCCTCACAACGCTTCCACACCCAGCCTATCAACGTGGTAGTCTTCCACGGCCCTTCAGGAGGCTCAAGGCCTCAGGGAGATCTTATCTTGAAGGAGGCTTCCCGCTTAGATGCTTTCAGCGGTTATCCCGTCCGAACATAGCTACCCGGCAATGCCACTGGCGTGACAACCGGAACACCAGAGGTTCGTTCACTCCGGTCCTCTCGTACTAGGAGCAACTCTTCTCAAATCTCCAACGCCCACGGCAGATAGGGACCGAACTGTCTCACGACGTTCTAAACCCAGCTCGCGTACCACTTTAAATGGCGAACAGCCATACCCTTGGGACCGGCTTCAGCCCCAGGATGTGATGAGCCGACATCGAGGTGCCAAACACCGCCGTCGATGTGAACTCTTGGGCGGTATCAGCCTGTTATCCCCGGAGTACCTTTTATCCGTTGAGCGATGGCCCTTCCATACAGAACCACCGGATCACTATGACCTACTTTCGTACCTGCTCGACATGTCTGTCTCGCAGTCAAGCGCACTTATACCATTATGCTCATTGCATGATTTCCGACCATGCTGAGTGCACCTTCGTACTCCTCCGTTACTCTTTGGGAGGAGACCGCCCCAGTCAAACTACCCACCATACACTGTCCTCGATCCGGATAACGGACCAGAGTTAGAACCTCAAACATACCAGGGTGGTATTTCAAGGACGGCTCCACAACAACTAGCGTCGCTGCTTCAAAGCCTCCCACCTATCCTACACAAATAGGCTCAAAGTTCAGTGCAAAGCTGTAGTAAAGGTTCACGGGGTCTTTCCGTCT
>NZ_CP120233.1:2195000-2397500 GCF_030012985.1 Microbulbifer sp. VAAF005
TTTACTGCGCAGGCGCCAGGCACCTTTCACTTTTTGGTAGTAAATCTCAGGCGGGTTCGGGTTTCGAGCCGTGACCACCAATGATGCACAGTCTTCCTGCAACCACTCCAGGCGCCCCTTCCCATTGAGGTCCTTTACCAGTACGCCGAAGAGTACCGGCAACCAAGCGACATCGAGGGCGGCATAGGTTTTTTGTGCATCGCTGAGAGGTCTCTGCAGCCAGTCCGAGCGGGTTTCACTCTTGGGCAATTCAATATGCAGTAGCTGGTTAACTGTCGCCGCATAACCCAAGCCCGCTCCCATACCACAGATTGCAGCGGCAATTTGGGTATCAAAAATGGGCTCGGGAATCACCCCCAGCAAGCGCTCCAGGGTTTCCAGGTCCTCACTACAGCTGTGCATGATTTTAGTGACAGCGGTATCGAGCAAGAGGTCGCGAAGCGGCTGTAACTCCTCAATCGCCAAATTGTCGATCAGGTAGCAGTGTTTTCCATCACCTACCTGGACCAGCGCCGGTTGGGGATAAAAAGTACGGCTGCGCATAAACTCGGTATCCAGGGCTACCGCACTCTGCTTGCGCCAATCTGCACACAACTCTACCAGCTGCTCGTAACTGTCGACCCAGCGTGGAGTGGTATCTATTTCTGTCATCGATATCACTCAACTGCCGGAGAAAAATGCGGTTCGACTATTAAAGGCGTGGGCGAGAGTGCCGCCATCGATATACTCTAACTCTCCGCCGATGGGTACACCGTGGGCAATCCGGCTCACCGTCACCCCCTGGGCACGAGCTCTCTCCGCAATGTACTGCGCGGTAGCTTCACCTTCTACCGTAGGGTTAGTGGCGACAATAAGTTCGCGCAACTGCTCAGTAGCGAGCCTCTGCTCCAGCAAGTCGATCCCCAGGTCCCCCGGGCCAATGCCATCGATGGGCGAGAGATGCCCATGCAGGACAAAGTAGCGACCGTGGTAATTACCGGCCTGCTCAATAGCCAGAACATCAGCGGGCGTCTCAACCACGCACAGTGAGTCCTGCTCGCGCCGGCTATTGCTACACAATGAGCAAACGGGCTCCTCTGTGAGAGTGCGACACTGCCCACAGCGCCCCACTTGTTCCACCGCTCGCGCCAAACTCTGGGCCAGCAGGGAGGCAGCTTCTCGGTCTTTTTCCAACAGGTACATCGCCATGCGCTGCGCGGACTTAGGGCCCACACTGGGCAGACAGCGGAGAGCGCGGATCAGCTCTTCAATCAGGGGACTAAACATACAAACTCAAAACCAGTGGATGGCCACTTCTTAAAAGGGGAACTTAAAGCCTTCAGGCAAATTGATACCTGAAGTCAGGTCTCCCATCCCCTGCTTTTGCAGTTCCTGTGTTTTTTCCTCTACACGGCGCACAGCGTCGTTGACCGCAGCGGCCAGCAGGTCTTCCAGCATTTCCTTCTCTTCAGTCATTAGAGAGGGATCAATTTCTACCGATGTCACATCGTGGCGACCATTCATCGTCACCTTGACCATCCCCGCACCAGCTTCACCACAGATGCGAAGCTCGGTCAGGTCCTTCTGCATCTTCTGCATTTTTTCCTGCATATCGGCCTGCATTTTCTGGGCCTGCTGCATCAAATCGCCCAAACCTTTCATAGGTAACCTCTATCTTGTGCATGTGGCCCCGGAATAAACCGGGCCCTAATTGTCATTAATCTTCTACTACTAGTGATTCTACGGAGCCCGGCACCAGTTCAGCACTCAATTCTGCCTGTAATTCTTGAACCAGTGGGTCAGCGACCAGCGCATCCTGGGCAGCTTCTAGCCGCGCTTGGCGGGTAGCTGCGACTAATCGGGCGGGGGTACTCCCATGTACCTGCCCTACTTGTATCTGCGCCACGACAGGCTGCTGGAAGAAGTCAGCCAGAGAGTCCCCCAGGCGCCGCTGGTGAACTTCGTCATAGAGACTGCTGTAGGATTCATCCAGGGTGAACGAGAGTATATTGTCCTGCCTGCCCACCATCTCCAAGTGCTGGGCAATGGAGTGCAAAATACCGGTAATACCCAGCTGTCCATACATTACCGGCCAACTGCCAGGCGTTAATGCTTCCAAACGCCCTTTTGGCACTGCCTGACTGCGGCTTTCTACCGGGGCCTCCCGCGAGGTATTCACCGTGTTTTGTGGTGCTGGTTGCTGTGGTGCCGGCGCCGACTCCACTTCCGCAACTCGCTGGCGAAGCTCGGCCAGGACATCTTTACGCTGGGGACGCTCTTCTGCCACCCCCTGGACAGGGGGCGGGCTTGTAATTTGCTCCGGCTGAGCCTCCGTCGTTGACTCACTGATCATTTCAGTTGGGGCTGCCGGCTCTGCCTCTCGCTGCTCTATCTGATGTTTAAACGGCTGCAGGCCTTCCACTGCCTGCGAGGGAGTTAGATCAACCGCTGTAACAGCCTGCGGCTGTGCCGCTTCAGGCTTTTTTGCCGGGCTGACCTCCGGTACTTCTGGTGCTACAAGAGCCTGTAGTTGTAGCGCTTCCGGAGTCGGTGCTGGTGAAACGGGTTCGGAAGCCGATGGCAGTGGCGAACGGGGAATATCCGCAACACCCTGGGGACGGAAAGCCAACATCCGCAGCAGAGCCATTTCAAAGCCACTGCGCTGATCCGGGGCCAAGGGCAGGTCACGCCGGGCCAGCAGAGCCATCTGGTAATACAGCTGCACATTTTCCGGGGCGATACGCCCAGCTAAATTTCTCAGTCGCTCACCATCACCCAGGGAATTATCGATAGATTGAGGCAGCACCTGAGCCACTGCGATACGGTGCAGGTTATCGGCAAGTTCTGCCAGCGCTGCACTGTAATCAGGGGCCTGCTGAGACAACTCAGCAACTGTGGCAAATAAAGCCTGTGCGTCCTCTTCAGACAAGGCTTGCAGCAGCTTCCACACCAAACCGGTATCGATACTGCCCAGCATACCGCGCACCTCCGCCTCGGTAATTTGCCCCCCACCAAATGCGATGGCCTGGTCAGTAAGACTCATCCCATCACGCATACTGCCATCTGCCGCACGACCGAGATGCCACAGGGCGCCTTCTTCAAATGGAACCTGTTCCTGCTCCAACACAAACTTCAAGTGCCCCACAACCCGCTCGGGGCTCATATTCTTCAGCTTGAACTGAAGACAGCGGGACAGCACGGTAACCGGCAACTTCTGCGGATCAGTCGTTGCCAGTAGAAACTTTACATGGGGAGGCGGTTCTTCGAGGGTTTTTAACAGCGCGTTAAACGAGCTGTTCGACAACATATGGACTTCGTCGATCAGGTAAACCTTGAAGCGACCCCGGGTCGGTGCGTACTGCACGTTCTCAAGCAGTTCACGAGTATCTTCGACCTTGGTGCGCGAGGCTGCATCCACTTCGATCAAGTCGACAAAACGGCCATCTGCAATCTCATTGCAAGTGTGGCATTGGCCACAGGGTTCAGAACTGACCCCCTCTTCACAATTCAGGCACTTGGCCAGGATTCGTGCGATCGTGGTTTTACCCACACCACGGGTACCGGCAAAGAGGTAGGCGTGGTGCAAGCGACCATTATCCAGAGCGTTGATCAACGCCTGGAGAACATGCTCCTGTCCCACCATCTCGCGAAACAGCTTCGGCCGCCACTTCCGTGCCAGTACTTGATAACTCATTCAATCTCCGGTGCTCGACACACCTCTGCAAGGTCTTATTGTCTGCGCCTGTGGCGCGGCCGCCATTATACCGGCATCCACCGCCAGGCATAGAGAATCGGAGAGTGTGACCAGTCAAGTTCGATCGTACCTCTCGTAGCGAAACCAATGCTTGTGATATAACTGTGCGCCAGCTCGCACTAAGAACAATCAGTCCATAACTACAGCGAGCAGGGTACGGGGATCACGATTAGTAATGAATAAGGCCAGGAAGACGCTTCTTGAAAGGCTGTTTACCGAGCACGGACAGGCCTTGGTACGCTTTGTCTCTCGCATTGTAAAAAGCCCTGACGATGCCGAGGATATCGCCCAACACGCCTATCTACGCCTGCAAAAACTCAGCGATGAAAAGGAACTTGAGAATCCACGGGCCTACCTCTACCAGATTGCCAATAATCTTGCTGTAGACCAACTGCGCCGAGGCAAGCTGCATGTGGAATATGTAAGCCAGCAAGTTCCTATGGAGGGCGAGCCCTATACAGACGACCACGCGGACCACCAGTCACCAGAAAGGCTGCTAGCAGCCCGCCAGCAACTTCAGTCCATCTACGAAACCATGGATAAGCTGCCCCTCAAGTGCCGCCAAGCATTCCTCCTGCACAGAACACGTGGTCTCTCCTATAGCGAGATTGCCCAGGAAATGAATATCTCAGTCAGCAGCGTGGAAAAATATATTTTGCAGGCCTTGAAGGCCTGCCGCAAAAAGGTGAACCCGGATAGGTGAGCAGCCTCCTGTGCAGGCATAGACTGTTGATCCACTAGATCTAAAAATTAGTTGAGGGGGAAACCTGTTCAGCCGTCTCAGCTTGCAAGGACCAATTAAGAAATTGAGCCGTACTAGGATCCCTGCAAATAGCAGCATTTTTCACTGCTAATTAAGAGAAATTTCCGGAATTGTTTTGTTCCGACCTGTACAACACAAAGTAGAGGCCACACAAATAAGGAAATTTTGAGTAAGATGCCCTTTTTTAGCATCGTTGTGCCAATTAAAGTCTAAAGATACAAGGTATTTGAGCAGCCATGAGAACCAACCCGAAGCAAGCAGTAAGCGAAGACAGCCTGGATCAGGCTTGTGCTTGGGTGGCTCGCCTGCGCTCTGACTCGATTACGCTCGCCGATCGCTCTCAATTTAAAGAGTGGTACTCCATCGAGGAGAACCAGCAGGCCTTTGCAGAAATCACTGAACTGTGGGGTGACCTGGGAGCCCTATCCAAAATGCCTTTGGGAACTCTTTTTCCCGAGAGCATTCCATCCCAAAAGAAAAGAAACCTCGATAGAACAGAGTCCACCAAATCCAAGGCCTGGACCTTACCCCAGTGGCTCATTGGTGGGGGGCTTGCAACCTGTGGAGCGATTGTAACTTTGTGGGTAAGCTTCCAAGGTATGGGCGGCGAAACCCAGGCTCAGATGTATGCAACAGAACGCGGCCAAATACAAACTATCAGCCTACCTGACGGCTCCGAAGTAAAGCTGAACTCCAACAGTAAGTTGAGAGTAATCTATAACCGGGATGAGCGCCGAACAGAGCTTGTTCGCGGTGAGGCATTCTTTGAAGTAGCCAGGCAAACATCGCGCCCTTTCACCGTCTCTGCGGGTAGCGCCAATATTCGAGTTTTAGGAACCGAGTTTAATGTGGAGCTCAACCCTGAAAACACACGGGTATCTGTAACTGAAGGCACGGTTTCGGTCACCGAGTCTGGCAGTGCTCCTGGACTAAAACCTGAGTCAGTGCAACTGGTTAAAAACCAGAAGGTCAGTGTATCTGACCGCGGACTCAGCCCAATCGGTCGGACCTCCCCAGAGGAGGCTACGGACTGGACTAAAGGCTTACTAGTCTTTGAAAAAACCCCCCTTAAAGATGCTCTCACAGAGCTAAACCGCTACCTCAACGTACCCGTTGCTGCTTCAGCCCAAGTGGAAAACAGACTTGTTTCTGGAACTTTTGAGGTATCTGATCCGGACAACACTCTAAAAGCCATCGCAACCGCACTGGACTTACAACAAGACCACAGTAACGCCAACCTGACTATCTTGTCTCCCGCGAATAACTAGGTTATAACCGTCCTTTAGGGCGGTTGTTTCTTGTCCAATTAGGTTAATCCGCCCATAAAACCAAAATAGCAACACCCTTGCCGGCAGCGATGGCCGGCACTTACAATAATGGGCACCCCCTTGAATCTTAGGCACTGGATAAAAATATCCCTTGCGACAGCACTCCTTCTTCCCAGTGCTGCCCTCGCCCAGTGCCCTGAATCTGGGATCCAGATACCCTCAGGAAGCCTCTCAAAAGCACTGATATCGCTGGGAAAGCAATGCAAAATATCACTGCTTGTTAGAACTTCTTTTGCTGCAAACTATCGGGTGAGCAAGCAAGTTCTACAGAGCCCTCAAGGTCAGTTTGAGCCCGCCCTTGCCGAATTACTCAAAGAGGTCCCCCTCTCCTTTAAAAGAGTCGGCCCCTCCTCTGTCGCAATTATTGAGTCATCAGCAGCAGAGCTAACATCTACGCAGCCTCAATCTCACACACAAACGGAAGAGGTAACCGTCACCGGGCAAAGCTTAACCGGCAGCCATTTACGCCACTTTCAATCCGACGGATACCTGCCAGTCGACAGACTGTCTCGCGATCAACTTGAAATGACTGGCGCCCAAACTATTGCGGACCTACTTCAATTCCTACCTGCCATTTCGGGCAACTCAACCAGCACATCTGTTAGCCAGGAAAATGACGGAACAGCTACAGTCTCTCTGCGCAATCTCCCAGCAAGCAGCACACTAGTACTAATTAATGGTCGAAGGATTATCAGCGATGGGTTTAATGGCGAAGCCACAGATCTAAATACAATTCCTCTATCCATTGTCGAGAGAGTAGAAATTTTAAAAGATGGAGCCTCAGCTGTTTATGGTTCTGATGCCATTGCCGGGGTGGTCAACATTATCCTGCAAAGGGACTTCGAAGGCCTTTCTGTAAAAAGCTACTACGGACAAGCCCAGCAGGGGGATCGCCGCAGCGAATCCCATCAACTAACCTGGGGATGGAAAGGTGATCGCGCTCACGTAATGCTCAACCTCTCACAGACCCGTCAGGCAGAGGTTATGAGTCGCAATAGAGGGATTTCTGAGTCGGCCGACAGTCGTGAAGAAGGTGGCTCTGATCAGCGATCATCTGCAATCCCCGAGGGGTTTATTGCTATAGGCAAGGATGAAGTATTAACCAACCTCTCAACCGGTACTTATCAAGACTGGTCACCAGAGGATAAGTTCGACTATAGCGACTACTCATCAGCCATCCCAGCAACGCAGAGCGACTCTTTCTATATAGTTGGCAATCTGGATATCGGAGAAAGCACCCTTGCTTTCTCCGAGTTCATGGGAGTGCGCTCAACAGGAGAAGCAACATCATCCCCCACGCCTGTCTTTACCCGATTTGATAATGGCGACCTGACGATATCTGCAGATAATATTTATAACACCTTCGATCAGGATATTTACGATGTACGCCGACGCATTGTCGAGCTAGGCGCCCGAACTCAAGAAAACCGGGCAAACACCTGGAGGATAAACACAGGACTAAAAGGCTATTGGGATGACTGGCAATGGGAACTGAATGCCTCAACCCACCAAACCCATAAAAAAGAGAGCTTGAGTAATGTTATAGATCCATTCGCCCTATCAATTGGACTTAAAGGGCCTGATATCTGTAATGAAACCACCTCCTGCACTCCGATCAATCTTCTAGGCCCCAGTGGCAGTATCAATCAAGAGCAGCTGGACTTCATTCGGGGAAAGAGCGTTACGACCAGCAACTCCCGCATGACCTCACTCACCTTTATTACTGACGGCATCATTAAAAGGATAGCGTCAGGAGACATTCTCGCAGCAGCCGGAATTGAGTTCAGGCGAGAGAGTGTAAACCTATACTCCAATGACAGCTCCGGGCTTTCGTTTATTGGCGGCCACGCCCCCGGCTCAACGAAAGGCAGCCGCATAATCAAGGAGGCATTTGCCGAGATCTCAATCCCGCTTTCGCCGGATAGTTTATGGCTGGACGGAGCTATCCGAACCTCTCATTACGACGACTTTGGAGATACAAGCAACCCAAAGCTCGCGGTAAGATGGAAACCACTAGAATCAGTACTCATTCGCGGGAGTTATACAACCGGCTTCAGAGCCCCCACCCTGACGGATATGAACCAAGAGGGCTATCAAACCCAAGAATTTTTATTTGACCCCTGCACAAGCTCTAACGCAATCAATCTTCCGGGGTGCCGAGGTCAAGCCGACAGCTCACGAGTACAGTACCTGACTGAGTTCAGTGGCAATCCAGACTTAAAACCCGAAACTTCCCGCACACTATCTCTGGGAGTTACCTGGCAACCAGCTGTAATTGATGGATTCAGTGGAACATTCGATCTTTACGACATCAAAGAAGATCAGGTCATCGCTACCAACCCGCAGTTTCTACTAGAGCAAAATGCCTACTTCAACCTCTATACGGACCTCGTTATTCGTGATGACAATGGGGATGTCACCCAAATTTACGCATCACGTATAAACCAGGGCAGCCGAGAAATTCGCGGCTATGACACAGCCTTCCGCTATGAGTTTCACCCCGGCGTTAACAATCACGTCCAACTCGCCCTGAATATCAGCCGCACGCTACATTACCTCAACCAAAGCTCTCCCGAATCAGCCAAAGAGGATCTCACAGGAACCTTTACTGACATATTGACCGGCGGTGCTGGCTCACTTCCCAAGTGGAAGGCAAATGCTGGAATTTACTGGAAGAAAGGCCCTTGGGGGGCAGGATACACCATTCATTACGTAGGCAGCCTTAAAGAGTCCTATACGAACCTTGAGGGTGTAGAGGATAGCCGCACGATCAATGACTGGTCCGCACACGACCTCCAACTCACCTTTACTGCCAATCAGCGACTTAAACTGACAGCTGGTATTAATAATCTGCTAGACCGCTCGCCACCATTTGCCTCAACTGCCGTGAGCAACAATTACGATTATCAAACTTACGACCTCACCGGCCGTTTTTTCTACGGCAGCCTCTCCTTCAAACTTTGATTCTACTGCCTAGAAGCACAGTAGAAACAATCAAAAGATCAAAAAACACACCACTTGATCAAATAGAAACCACCCCTTTACGTAACAAACCTGACAATACGTAGTATTAGAAAAAAAATACGATTCTTATGAGGGGTTCTGCCCGCCAATCGTCTTGTTCTTTGTTGGGAGGAAAGTGACCACTTGGGGGTAGTCACTTTTAACGATCGCCACTTATGGCAAAAGACTATAAATCCAACGATCAAGAGAGGATTGACAATGAAAAAGAATCTCCTGTCCGCAGCTGTTAAAGGGGCCTTGGGTCTGACTGCAGCAGCGATCATGGTTCCGGCAATGCCTGCCTTTGCACAAGATGACGCTACCCTCGTTGAGGAAGTTGTTGTTACTGGCTCCCGCATTAAGCGCACCAATTTCGATGAAGCTGCTCAAGTAGTGAGCATGGACCGTGCCGACATTGACGCCGGTGGCAGCCTGATGATTGCTGACACCCTGCGCAATACTCCTCTGAACTCTCTGGGTTCTTTTAATGAGCGCTCTGGTAGCTCCGCCCAGTCCAACGCCACTGTTGACCTCCGCGGTCTTGGCGATCAGCGCTCTTTGGTAATGATTAACGGCCGCCGCCTGCCAGGCTCTCCGAACCTGGGTGCAGCTACCGTAAACTTGAACATGATCCCGATGGCTGCCGTTGAGCGTATCGACATCCTCGCTGATGGCGCCTCTGCCGTATACGGTTCTGATGCTGTTGCCGGCGTTGTGAACATGATCATGCGCGAAGACTTCAACGGCCTTGAGTTCTCTGCCCGTCATGGTGATCGCTCTGAAGATGACGGCATTGAAGAGTCCTTTAGCTTTATTACCGGCGTTAGTGGCGACCGCGGCAACATTACTTTTGCCGCTGAGTTTGACCGCCGCGACGCGATCTTCGATGCTGACCGTGATTACACTGCAGCATATGTTCAGGATGATGGCGATGGCCGTTTAGACGCCTACCTCGATACCGATGGCTACTCTTACTACGGTAAAACCATCGAAATCTATGATCCCACCACTGAGTACTATGATATTCAGGCTGCTACCAGCTGTGCCGACGATTCCATTTTCGTCGAAACTGGCGCTCTAGCATTTGGTGAGGCAGACGGCACCCTGTGTACCTACCCGTACGGCAACATCTCTGCAAACAAAGCAGAGCTGAAGCGTATTAACACCTACATGACTGCTAACTACGAGATTTCTGACAAAGTAGAGTTCTTCTCTAATGTTCTGTTCTCTAAAGTAGATTCTTTTGGTCGTTATGCGCCTCCCGCTGCAACTTGGTACGACATGCCTGCAGACTACTCCGACGTTCCTTTTGACGTCGATTCACTGCTGGCAGATGGCTCTATTACCGACGACTACGAAATCAACGGTTACTACCGTTGGACCAATATTGGCAATCGCGACAATGTTGTGAGCGACACCCAATATGACGTGACCTTGGGTCTGCGCGGTGACCTGTCTGACAATGTAAGCTACGAGACTTACATTCAGAAAGGCCGCTACGAGTCTAAAGAGTTTGGTACCTACTACCTTTCCTACACCGGCCTTGATTATGTGCTGGCGGAAGACATTGATCCGTTCTCTGAGGAAGGTGCTGCTGCAATGAAAGCGACCGTTTCTCAGGATAACTTCACCGCTATGTCCAAGGCTTACGGCCACGTACAGTTTGGTATCGGTGACTTCTTCGGCGCAGGTGACACCCTCGTACTGGCCGGTGCTGAAGCCTACAATATGGAGTACGGCAACCAATACGACGCAGCTTCTGAAGCAGGTCTTGTTGGTGGTAGCTCTGGCAACTCCTCCTCTGGCGACCGTGACGTAATTGCACTGTTCGCAGAAGCGATTGTTCCAGTAACTGACGCTATCGAAGTAAGCACCGCTCTTCGTTACGATGACTACAGTGACTTCGGCTCCAATGTTGCTCCTACTCTGTCTGCCAACTACCGCGTAACTGACACCCTCAGCCTCCGTGCACGAGTAGGTAAAGGTTTCCGTGCTCCAGCACTGGATGAGCTGTATGGCCCGTCCTCATTCTCTGCTGAAGATGCAACAGATCCAGAAACTGGCCTCAGCCGCCAATGGGATACCTACTACTCCACTAACGAAGATCTGGAAGCTGAAACTTCTACTTCCATGTCTATCGGTGGTAACTGGGAATTTATCGATGACTGGACTCTCGACATTGGCTTCTGGAATGTAGAAGTTGATGACGTGATCATTCGTCCAAGCGCTCAGAGCGTCTTCTATGCAGCAGCTGCTGGTGTAGACCTGCCTGAGTCTGGTGGTATTTACACTACTGGCTCTGGTGCACAAACCACCGTTTACTCTCAAACTACCAACGCCGGTGTTTTGGATGTAACTGGTGTAGATATCGCTGTTGATGGTAGCTTTGAGCTCCCATACGGTATGCTGGCTGTGAACTCCTTGATCACCCACCAGCTGTCCTACGAAACCGACGCTTACTACGGTGGCCCGGTTCAGGATGTATCCGGTTTCAACCTGTACCCAGATCTCCGCGCTCAATTTGGTCTTAACTGGAGCATGGATCGTCACTCTGTGGACCTGACTATTGACTACATCACTAGTCACGATGAGTTCACCGATGTTACCGATAGCGGCGAACTGGTGAAGAGTGGTGAAGACCTGGATTCCTGGACCACCATGAATCTGTCTTACAGCATCGATACCGATTCTTACGGCCTGATCAAAGTCGGAGCTCGTAACTTGACCAACGAAGATCCAGTATTGGACAAAGATGGCAAGTTCTCTCGTGATCACTACAGCCTGTATGACAATACTGGTCGCGTGCTGTACGCTGAGTACACCATGAGCTTCTAAGAGTTAAACCTCTAAGAAGATCAAAAGGGTCGGCTTTGCCGGCCCTTTTTTGTTTAGCCGAGTCCACTCTATACCCTCCCCTAAAAACCCATTGGCGAGCACCAACACAGTACTCTCCGATAAAGTCCCCTAGCTTTTTCCCTCATCCGAGTTACTTCTTCCAAGAAAAGATAAGAAGAGGTCATCTCGGCCAGCAAGTAGCAGGTCAATGCTTCGACCGGCTTCACAAGCCTTAAATTTGCAAATTTCAGAAGAAAGACAAATTTCCTAACACACGAACTCCCTGGGTGACAGTTTTACCAGTTCAGGAGATTTTAGACAGATAAACCCCCGCCAAGAGTGCAAAAATTAGACAAACCGACTGAAAAACATGCCCTTGAACTGGCTATCAGGAGACTTCAAAAGCCCCACAGTAGTTCCATATCCAAAAATAATGCATTAAAGTCAGGTCTGACAGCTTTTAATCAATATCATAAAAAGCAATATAAGTACCTTAAGTATAAGAAGGTTCCAATATGATCAAGACCAAACTGAGCATTGCCATCGCTGCTCTGGGAACACTGGCCAGTACTGGCATATTTGCCCAGGAGTCCACCGCCGGCGCAGAAGTAGAAGAAGTAATTGTTACTGGCTCGCGCATTGCGCGTGATCCTTTATCCACTACAGGTCCAATTACTCTGGTTGACTCGGAGGCCATTTCACGTTCTGGTGTTGGCACTATTGACGAGCTACTCAACCAGCTGCCATCTATGGGTACCACAGGTATCAACTCCAACGACAACAACGGCGGCGCCGGTTTGTCGTTTGTTGAATTGCGCAATCTGGGCTCCGCTCGCACTTTGGTCTTGGTCAATGGCCGTCGCTATGTATCCTCCAGTTCAGGGGTTAGCTCTGCAGTGGATATGAATAACATCCCTGTGGATATGATTGATCGAATTGAAGTTCTTACCGATGGCGCTTCAGCGGTATACGGCTCTGATGCGGTTGCTGGCGTTATTAATATCGTAATGAAGGACTCCTTTGAGGGAGTTCGCATCAATGCACGCGCGGGGGCCACCGAAGCTGGTGGCGGTGAAAATGGTGAAATTTCAATCACCTTTGGCGGCGAAAGCGATCGCGGTAAATTCATCGCTAACATCAGCCATAGCAAACGTGATGAGATTACCTACAACGATCGCGACTGGGCAGAGCTCTATAGCTCCATGTCACCTACCGGTAATATTTTCACTGATTACGGTTCTTTTAGTGTTGCTGATGATGGTGAGACCCTTACTGACTACTCCTCATACGATATCGGTCAATATATGTGGCTCTCAGGTTCCATGGAACGTACCAGCCTGACCGCTAACGGTAGCTACTCAATTACCGATGCCGTCGAGCTCTACGGTGAAGGCTCGTATACCGTAAAAACCACCAACCAGCAGTTGGCAGCCCAACCCATGTACAGTGGGAACGGCTTAAATCTAACCTCTGATAATGTATCAGATGAAATTGCCGCTCAGCTGGAAGAGGCCTGGCAAGAAGCGGAAGATCAGTATCAGATTGAACTAGCTGCTTATGAAGCCGCTTATGACGAGTGGGAATCTCAGGGCAGCCCTGACGGTTTGGAGCCCTCCGCCCCAGAAGCAACTCACGGCGACAGCTGGGAAGATGGCATCTCTGATATTCGTCTGCGCCCCGTTTCTGGCGGCACCCGTGACTACGAACAAAAAACAGAAACCTTCCGCCTTTTGGGTGGTGCCCGCGGTGACCTGGAGAATGGCTGGGGCTGGGATACCTTCTTGAGCTATGGCCGTAATGAAGGTGAAAACACCATCGGCAATTCTTACAACAAAACTCTACTGCAAGAAGTTATCGACGGAGACAGTGGCCTCGCTGATGAGGATATTTCCTTCCTCGGCGGAATGAGCGACGAAGTTATCGACTACATCAGCTACACAGATCGCGAAGATAACGAATACGATCTGATTAACTTTGGTGCGAGTTTAACCGGTGATATTGATGCTGTTCAGCTTCCCGGCGGTCCTCTCGGATTTGCAGCCGGCATTGAATACCGTAAAGAATCCGGAGAGTTTAACCCCAGTGAAGAAACCCAGAACGGCGATACATTTGGTAACCAGCAAGACGCTACTGCTGGCGACTACTCAGTAACTGAGTTGTTCACCGAGTTCAACTTGCCGATTCTCGCCGGCGAAAAGTACGCTGACGAATTATCTATGGATATCGCCCTGCGCTACTCCGATTTTGATACTTTTGGTGGCCAGAGTACGGGGAAGCTGGGTATTGTCTACGCCCCAACTGAAAACTTCCGTTTCCGTACTAGCTATTCAACCTCTTTCCGTGCACCGGGCATTTACGAACTCTATAGCGGTACCTCCCAGAGCTACGAGTACCTACTGGACCCCTGTGATACCAGCAGTTCAAATACTGCCGGGCAAGGCGCCTACTGTAGTGAAGTTGGGTCAAGCTTTACCCAAGCAGGCTCTCAAATTGCTACCAATGTTGGGGGTAACGAGGACCTAGAGGCTGAAGAAGCACGTACTTTTACCGCTGGTATCGTCTGGACACCTTCTTTTGCTGAAGACCTCTCCATCACTGTGGACTACTACGACGTTGAAATCACCAACGCAATCGATAGTGCGGATCTTCAGCAAATTCTGGACGACTGCTACCGTGATGGTATTGCCGATGCTTGCGCCCTGATCGAACGCGGCGACAGTGGTCAGATCACATACCTGGAAGGTTCTCTGCTCAATATCGGTGAGATTAGAACCAAGGGTATTGACCTCGACGTAGTTCAAAACCTGTACTTTGACACCGGAAAACTCGCTCTGCGTGCCCAGGCTACCCGCCTCCTTGAGTACGAAATTTACAATACCGAAACTGAAGCCACTTCTGACTACCTGGATTATGTTGGCACTAGTAGCGGCGTCTACGTGAAATGGCGTGGCCTTGCCAGTGCAACTTGGTATGCCGATAACTGGGACTTTGGTATTGACGCACAGTACTTAAGTGATGGCCAGAGTCCATATGTTGATGTTCCTTCCCACACCTACCTAAACTTAAAGGCAGGCTGGGATGTGAACGACAACATGCGTCTCACTGCAGGAATCGACAACATCGCTGATCGCGAGCCGTCGTACACCTCCAGCTGGTATGACGTGAACAGCAGCTACGACTACCAAGGTCGTTACGCGTGGGCTGGTGTTAGCTACCAGTTCTAAAGCCAAGTATCGAGAACCGATGTAAAAAGGGTGCTTATGGCACCCTTTTTACTAATGACTAAAGCTAATGATCACTATTCAATAAGCGATCCAGTTTTTGCTGGTATACACTTTTTACATCCGAGCTACTCACCAGCGAAAATGCTTTCTCAAAACTATTTCTGGAAGCTAGTAAATCACCGAGGTTATATTGCGCTAGTCCAAGTAAAAAATGGAATCGGTGATCATCATCATTGGTCTTTATAGCTCGCGTTAGACGTTTTTCTGCATCCTGGTAATTTTTGTTTTCATAGGATTCGCGAGCCTGGTAATACAGGTAGTAAGGATTGCGTTCCCTGTGAAATTTCACTCTATCGGCATAGACTCTGGCCAACTCATCACGCCCAGTGCCGCGATACAACCACTCCAAGTTGCTGCTGGCAACCAGGTTGTCCCCCTGTAAAACTAGGGATTGCAGGTAGCTTTGCTCAGCCTCATACAGGTGGTCAAAGCGACTGTAGAAAGCCCCCATGTTAGACCAAAAATCACTTCTCTCAGGACGTAATTGCAATGCTTTACGCAAATATAGAAACGCCTGCTCCTTATCTCCCTCACGAAGGAATTCCACACCTCGATTACTGTAATAAAGAGCGAATGCAGTAATATCATCCAGAGTTCTCTGCTGATAAATAGGATCGTAAACTTCGAGATTGAGATCGATAATTCGTTGACCGCTAGGGTGTTTAGATACCATATTCACATGGCGATAAATAACAAACGTTTCCGCCTCTTCCTGACTCCAGACAGGGGGAACATCCACTTCATTAAAGAAGGCCTCAACCCCTAACTCCCTCGCCATAGCAACCATCATCAGTGTAAAAGTTAAGCAATTACCCCGCTGCTGATAAAAGGCTTCCCTAGCAGAGAGAGTACTGTTCGCATCATACTCAAAGAAAAGCTCCCTCTTACTCACCGCGCTCGTCAGTGCCTGAAGGCGGCTATCAGGTATCGCATCAGGAGAAAGAGTGTTTAGGTATGAGCGAATTTCCGTATCAAGTTCCAAAAGCTGCTCATCTGGCAGCTCATTTGTTCGAACAGATCGGTTAAAAACAGCCTGTCCACTCAAAACAGAGTCGGTATCTACTTGTTTAGTGTGAATATTTGGATACCGGGAACAACCACCAATGACCAGTATCAAAGCAACTACTAATAGCACCTTCACAGCGTTTCCCTCCCCAAATTTTCAACTGTAACAGGATTTATCACCAATTTAGGGCCAAATAAAGTGCCCTGGTACCATTTGCTTAAAACGCCCCACAACAGTTCGCCTGTTAAATAGACAGCTGGTAAACTTTCCGGGTTACGCACGAGGTATGCACCCCGAATATTTGGGCCTTTAATCTGGCTGGAAGCAGCCACCCAAAACTCGGCTCGGCAGCGACCTCTTTAAACAAGAGCAATACTGGAAGAAAATAGTACTCTGTCACACGGATGAATTACCTGGCTGATCACAGGGCGAGTTCCTTAGCCAGGCTGCCTTCCTGATATGCACCAGCATATTGCACTAGAGCTATAACAACTGGAATTTCAGCTTATGTCGTCAAATACACATCAAAATGACGCTGGCTTTTTTGGCCACCCCAAAGGGCTCTCTACACTTTTCTTCACCGAAATGTGGGAGCGGATGAGTTACTACGGTATGCGAGCCCTGCTTGTGCTGTTTATGACAGCCAGTCTTCAGGAAGAGGGCTTGGCCTTTACCGTTGCAGCAGCGGGAGCTATTTATGGGCTCTACACTGGCGCCGTGTACTTCCTAGGCCTGCCCGGTGGCTGGATTGCAGACCGCCTACTAGGAGGGCAACGCACCATTTGGTACGGCGGCATCATCATTATGTGTGGCCATATTGTGCTCGCTATCCCAACCAGTTGGAGCTTCTTTATAGGCTTGATTCTTGTTGCTACCGGCACCGGCCTCCTCAAGCCCAATATCAGTGCAGCAGTTGGACATCTTTACCAACCAGATGATGTTCGCCGCGACAGCGGATACGCACTGTACTATATGGGCATCAACATGGGCTCAATCATCGGTTATGCCGTCTGCGGGTACTTTGGTGAAAATGTCGGCTGGCATTGGGGCTTTGGTGCCGCTGCTGTAGGGATGGCTATTGGCCTGATCCAGTATCGCCGCACTATTCACAACCTGGGGGACGCAAGCCTCAATCCCGAGAACCCACTTTCGCCAGAAAAGGCAAAACTGGCTTGGCGCATAATTGGTGCTGTCGTAGTCGGTGTTGCAGTGATTACTGGCTTGGTGATGAATGGCACTATCACCATCAACCCGGTAGAAATAGCCAAGTACGTAGCTGTAGCCTTCACCCTGACTTTCCTTGCCTACTTTGGCTTTATCTACTTTGGCGGCCAGCTGAGCGGATCAGAGAAAAAGAAAATGTGGGCGCTATTCCTAGTCTGTGTAGCCTCTACCTTTTTCTGGTCGGGCTTCGAGCAAGCGGGCTCCTCACTGAACCTGTTCGGCCGCGACTACACAGATCGCCTGATTGGCAGCTTTGAAATGCCAACCTCCTGGCTACAAAGCTTTAACTCCATCTTTATCATTACCCTGTCCCCCTTCTTTGCCGCGCTGTGGATTAACCTGGGCAAACGCATGATCACCCCATCCTATGGGCTGAAATGTGCACTTGGCCTGATCATCATGGCCAGTGGCTTCCTGGTAATGTTCTTTGCCGCTCAATACGCAGCAGCGGGCCTGAAAGTTGCTCCTTACTGGCTGGTAGCCACTTACTTCCTGCACACTGTCGGTGAACTCTGCCTGAGCCCGGTGGCCCTGAGTGCAGTAAGTAAACTTTCTCCTCGCCGCTTTGCTGGCCAGATGATGGGTGTCTTTGTTCTGACTTACTCTATCGGCAACCTCTTTGCCGGTCTTCTGTCAGGTAACTTTGATCCGAACAATGTTGCTGAGATGCCAAACCTGTTCCTGCAAATCAGCTTGTTCACAATCGGAGTGGGTATCATCCTGGCCCTGATCAGTCTCAAGTCCAAGTACTGGGAGACTGACTCAGAAGCACCCCAGAATACTGCGACAGCTGAAAGCTCTACTAAAACGGCCTAATACTTAGCTGTATTTCAAAAAAAGGCCACTGCTATGCAGTGGCCTTTTTTATTTTCCCTCGCCTAAAGCAAGCCTTGTAACAGACCGACATTCAGCCAGATAAACCGCGCCCCAATAATAAACAGCAAAATGGCAAAGCAATGCTTAAGCATTTTGGGAGAAAGGCGATGGGCAAGATTGGCACCAAAGCGGGCAAAAAACGTGCTGGTGACAACAATTCCAAAAAACGCAGGCCAGTACACATAGCCACTACTCCATTCTGGTAGAA
Source organism: Microbulbifer sp. VAAF005 (assembly GCF_030012985.1). Taxonomy (NCBI): domain Bacteria; kingdom Pseudomonadati; phylum Pseudomonadota; class Gammaproteobacteria; order Cellvibrionales; family Microbulbiferaceae; genus Microbulbifer; species Microbulbifer sp. VAAF005. Next base: position 2,213,261 of record NZ_CP120233.1, read on the forward strand.
GCTGATTGCCCCAGCCCTGGAAACCAAAGCTCAGCGCACCCGCAACCGCAATGGGAAGACCACAAGCCGCCGACGTAGCAACCGCACGTTGCATCTTCACCCGGCAACGGGATAAAAATGGAACGGTTAGTGAGCCCCCACCGATACCAAAAATCGCAGATACCCAGCCTATAACCCCTCCTGCAGATAGCAATAAAGACGACCCTGGTAAATTGCCATCCCCTTCCGTTAATTGATCGTGCCGGGCACCACTAAGCCACATCCTCACCGCAATCACGATCGCAAAGACGCCGATCAACAGCTGCAGCCAAGCACCGGGGAGTAATTCAGCAGTGGCGCCACCTGCCCAAGAACCGATTAAAATGCCTGGAGCCATAACCCCAAAGATCTTCCAGTCCACCGCCTTTTTCTTGTTGTGGGCGCGCACTGAACTGATTGAAGTGATAATGATTGTTGCTAGGGAAGTACCCACAGCCATGTGGGTGAGGATTTCAGGGGATATCCCCATAGCGGTGAAAACAAAAACCAAGGCAGGGACAATAATCAGGCCACCACCTACGCCAAATAGTCCGGCAATAGTTCCAGCAGCGGCACCGACCAACAAATAAACCAGCAGTATTTCCATAGCCCACCCCGTTTAAATACGACAAATAATTTTGTCGCATTTAAACAGATATAAGCTGGGAATAGATAGAGACCTTAGCTTCGGCTCTCCACTGTAAGCCAGTCAAACCCTTCCTGCTGACAGGCAAAAATACAGCTCTCCACTGCTTCGGCAACCTCTGCCAGGGCCTCCTTTGCCAGGGCAAGGCTGTTATTTTTTTCACTGATATGAGCTACTACCAAGTGCTGTAGTTGCTCATAGCCAACGCGCTGTAGAAAGCCAGCAGCCTGTTGATTACTCAGATGCCCATAGGCACCCCCAACGCGTCGCTTCAACGAAGGTGGATAGGGTCCTTTAGCGAGCATCAGAGGGTCGTGATTTGCCTCTAGAACCAAGGCATCACAATCTCCAAAGTGCGCTTCAACATGAGGGGTGATAGTCCCCAGGTCCGTCAACAAGCCCAGACTGCTACCGCGACAGCGAAACACAAACTGTGCCGCCTCTCGGGCATCGTGGGGAACCGCGACCGGGGTTACTTCAATATCGGCGACAACAAAAGGCTGATGCCCCTCAATTAAGTGCAACTTTGGTAACTTACCAATATCACGCGCCTTAAAAGTACCGGGCGTCAGGTAGACAGGCAGGCCATATCTGCGCGCAAGTGGACCTACACCAGAGAGGTGATCGCTGTGTTCGTGGGTAACCACAATTGCAGAGATATCAGCGGGAGACATACCGAGCCGCGCCATACGGCGCTCGGTTTCCTTGATGGTAAAACCGCAGTCAACCAAAAGACAGTGGTCGCCACTGGCGACCACTGTTCCATTGCCTTTACTGCCGCTTCCCAAAGAGGCGAAGCGCAGGCCCATTAAATAAGGTTCTGCTGGATAGATTGAAGCAGCTGGGAGGCTTCATTCTTTGAAAGCGGCTGTCCCCGAGTATCGCGCACCCGGACTTCAATCTCATCATCATTACCACGGATAACAATCAGGTAACCGGGATAAGCTTCATCAGTAGTAGCCCCTACTCCCAGCCCTTTGATTTCCTTGAATAGAGCGGGCTCAGCCCCCTCCGTCAGATCAATTCCAGCCAAAATCTGCTGCAGGCTTACCTGATCGGCACTCTCCGCCAGCTCATCTTCGTCGCTCTTGCTGCTGCCCCAGGAGAACCAACCTCCATCGCTGTCCTCTTCATCAGAAGCATGAGCACGATCTTCATCGTAAGTGACATAAAAAAGACCGATATCGGAATCTTCACGGTGCAAGCGATAGGCACCTGAATTAACGGCATGAGCGACAGTGGCCCAGGCCCGCTCCATTTCCAATCCCATCGCGATATAGGGCTCGTGACCAACGGGCTCTCTCAATTGGACCTTAAGGTCACTGTTACCAATAGCCTGGGCTACCAGAGATGCAGTCGCAGCTGCAGTTTCAGATGCCAGGGCTGTAGACATTTCATCGATCATCCAGCCTTCACGCTCAGGGCTGGAGGAACGCTCTGGCCAATTGACACTACCACCAACCGGGGCAGATGAAGGGACGGAAAGGTGGCGCACATGGACTTCTGTAGTATCCGGTTGAACACCAGTTTCCACCTGCAATCGATACTTGTCTTTAGTATCCGGGCTCTCCTTAAAGGCCATCCACGCAGTTTCCATAACCCCCGCGCTGGCATCTGACATTTCTATACGCAAGCCTGAGCTCCGAAGGAATTGGTGCAACTGGGGCCACACTTCTTCGGGAGGCTGGGATACCAGCACCCAGCGATTCGCGCCGAGTTTTTGAATTTTCACTCTTTCCAGACCCGCATTTACGGAAATCGCCAGTGGGCGCGGAACTTCAAAACTACCTTGGGCCAGCTGCTCCCCTGCAATCTGGGGAATCTCATAAAGCTCCTCCTGGTGCTTGGTATTAACACCTTCAGGTATCCTTAGAGGAGTCAGGCTATCGGCATGCTGGTAATCATTACTGCGATCGCGGAAATAGCCATCGTTGCCGAACACACCGCACCCTGCCAGCGTAATACTGGAGATAAAGAGCCCGGCTCCAACGGTCAATTTTTTCATTAAAGCTATCCTGGTTAATTCTCAGTTCGCGGATTTAGAGTACACCGGCACTACGCAGAGCTTCGCGCACTGTCCCGTGGTGCTCAGGGGATAGACTCGTCAACGGCAGGCGTATTCCACCGTCGACACGGCCCATCTCCCGGAGAGCCCATTTCACCGGTATCGGGTTGGACTCCAAAAACAGCACTTTGTGCAATATTTGTATTCGCTGGTCAATTGTCCGCGCAGTCACCGCATCACCGGCCAGCGCCGCTTCACACATTTGGGCCACTGCTGCGGGGGCCACATTAGCGGTTACACTAATATTTCCATGACCACCCAGTAACATTAGTTCAACCGCAGTACTGTCGTCGCCAGAGTAAACGGCAAACCCTTCGGGCAGAGTATCTATTAAAACCTTAGCCCGCTCCAAATCACCGGTGGCCTCCTTGATGCCTACGATATTGCCGACCAACGCCAGGCGCTGTACCGTTTCCGGCAGCATATCTACTGCTGTGCGGCCGGGAACATTGTAGAGAATTTGGGGAATGGAGACAGCTTTGGCCACCGCACGATAGTGCTGGTAGAGGCCTTCTTGGGTGGGCTTATTGTAATAAGGTGTAACCAGCAGGCAGGCATCTGCACCACATCGGGCGGCATTCTCTGTAAGGTCAATCGCTTCAGAAGTAGAGTTTGCGCCAGTTCCAGCAATCACTGGCACTCGACCTGCCACTTGGTCCACAACACGTCGAATAACCTCAATATGCTCATTGAAGTCCAAGGTTGCAGATTCACCGGTAGTCCCCACCGCAACCAGTGCTCGGGTCCCCTGCTCGATATGCCACTCAACGAGGTTGTGCAGACTGTCCCAATCCGGGCTTCCGTCTGCGTACATTGGGGTGGCCAGGGCCACCATACTACCGGTTAACATCCTCACTCCTTATTTTTTGCACTCCACCCGGAATACCACCGCCAGAGTCAGTTCAGTATGTTACTTAGGCCAGGGTATCTGCGCCAGTGCGACTAGCTCGCCACTCTTTTGCGTTTCTTTTTCTTTTTGCGTACCCCGTGATACACGTTTTCTGCCCCTTCAGGACGGGTCTTAAAACGGCGATGCACCCACATGTATTGTTCTGGGGCCTCGCGAATACGCGCTTCGATAAACTGGTTCACCAAAATGGCATCTTGCAGCTCATCTCCCGAAGGGATCTGATCAATAGGATCGTAAATCTTCAAACGGTAACCTGAGCCATCATCCAGTCGTGTCACCACATAGGGCACCACTTTGGCCTTGCCGACCCTGGCGAACCGTGAGGTTCCCGTAACAGTCGCCGCCGGAACATCGAAGAAAGGAGCAAAGATCCCCTGCTTAATCCCGTAATCCTGGTCTGGAGCATACCAGACCGCACGCCCGCGCTGCAGGGCTCGCAATACCCCGCGCACATCTTTACGCTGATAAACACTGCCATTCTCAGTATGGCGCTCTCGCCCTTTGCGCTGCATGTAGTCATAAACCGGATTTTTGTGCGGCCGATACATGCCATCGAGAGTAATACTCATCCCCATCATGGCGGCGCCGATTTCCAGGGTAGTGAAATGCATGGCCATCAGGAGAACGCCCTGGCCTTGGGCCTGGATGGCCTGCAGGGCTTCCAGCCCTTCAAAGGTAAAGCGTTTCCGTAGCCACGCTGCAGAGCGAAACCAGGCCATGCCGGTTTCCATCAAGGCGATACCGCTGGACTCAAAATTACGCCTAAGAAGCTCAGCTCGCTCATCTTCCCCCAGCTCGGGGAAGCACAGCGCCAGATTGCGTTCAGCAATCGTGCGCCGGCTGGTAGCTACTCTTAGCATTAGGCGGCCAAACGCACGGCCCATGGCCAACTGCCAGTGATAGGGCAATTGCGCGATCAAAAACCATAGTGCAAAAAGCAGCCAGGTCAGCCAGTAGCGAGGGTGCAGCAGCGCCGCGCGAAATCGGGGTTTTTCCATCAGATCTATATCAGGGTGTGGCGCCGAGGCGCAACCTAAGTCGGTTGAAAACGACGTAGTATACCCTATGCGAAGAGAGCGGGGACCGCGTAACTGCCACAGGAGGTCAGTGCCTTAACAGGGTGTCCAACTCATCCACTGCGACACACCAATCCGAATCATCCAAGATGGCATTCTCCAGGAACTCTCGCTGCCCATCACTCCAGAAGGAAGCGGCGGAAAGCTTCTCATGGCGGTGCAAATAGTGCGTGACCAGAAATTCATGGATCTGTGCATCTTCAGACGCCAGCCCCAACTGGGAAAACAGGTCCTTCAGTGTGTGATGTCCAGTAGTTTCCATAACGATTACCGCTATCTATTCTGGCAGCCATATTTTCATGGCGACTACCCCAATTATAGTTGGGCAGCCCCTGATTCATTCCGCATTATTCCTTCAGGATTTTCAGAGGCATCGCAGGCTTTCATCAATAGAATTCAGCCTTTGCCCATTTAGGGCGCCGGGTTGGGATTCCCCTGGTGTATAGCTTCGATAGCCGCTAATTGCTCACTGTCCAGGGTAATTTCAACGCTGGAAATATTGGAACGCAATTGCTCGATAGTTGTGGCGCCAATGATATTTGAAGTGACAAATGGCTGCTGATTCACGAATGCCAGTGCCATCTGCGCCGGGTTCAGGCCAAACTCCCGGGCCAAATCCACATAGGCCTGGGTCGCAGCCAGGGTTCGCTCTCCAGCGTAGCGCTGAAAGCGATCATAGCGGGTAAGTCGTGCACCCTCAGGCTTCCTTCCCCCCAGATACTTGCCCGAAAGAACCCCAAATGCGAGGGGGAGTACGCCAATAGGCCACACCTCTCGCGAATAGCAATTTCAGCGCAGCCAACTTCAAAAGCCCTGTTTAAAAGACTGTAGGGGTTTTGAATCGATACAATCCTTGGCTTCCCGTAGGCAATCGACTGTTGCAGGTACTCAAACATACCCCAGGGGGTCTCATTGGAAACACCGATATGACGAACCTTGCCCTGTTCGACCAACTCCTCGAGTGCGCCCAATGTTTCAGCTAAAGACACACCATCGTCGCTGCCGTGGGTATAGTCCAGGCGCCCGAAGAAATTAGTTTGCCTTTCAGGCCAGTGGACCTGGTAGAGGTCGATATAGTCAGTGCGCAACCGTTTTAAGGAATCATCACAAGCCTGCAAAATCTGCTCTTGGTTCAGACGGGGACCCGAGCGAATATGGCCGACACCTGAATTGGCGGCACTACGGCCCGCCACTTTAGTTGCGACAACAACCTGGTGCCTGCCTCCTCGTGTAGCCAACCAGTTACCGATATATTCCTCGGTTCGGCCCTGTGTTTCTGGCCGTGGCGGTACGGGATACATTTCCGCACAATCAATAAAGTTAACCCCCTGAGATATTGCATAGTCGAGCTGCTCAGCGGATTCAGCTTCATTATTCTGTTCACCATAAGTCATGGTGCCCAGGCAGATCTGGCTGACCTTAAGGTTGGTGGTGCCGAGTTGGCGATACTCCATTGAAGAGCCCCCATAAACCGAAAAACCGGATTATGCAGCTTTGCTAGGAAGAGTTGTAGGAATGCGTTACGGAAGGGGAAACGGGACTCCCAAATGGAGTCCCGCATAAAATCAGCCGAATTTGGTATCTACCATGGGTGAGGTGTCTGCATCGTAATCAATGCCATCAACACCAAATCCAAACAGCTTGAGGAAATCCGCCTGATAGCCCTTGAAGTCAGTCAAGTCAAACAGGTTCTCAGCAGTTACCTCTGGCCACAACTTTTCGATCTTCGCCTGGGTCTCAGGGCGCAGCTCTTTCTCGTCCATACGTAAACGGTTCACATCATCGAGACGTGGAGTATCGGTATAGAGCCCCTCAGTGTAGAGGCGGTATAGCTGTTCGATACAGCCCTCATGAGTCCCCTCTTCTTTCATGATTTTGTACGCAAGAGAGATATAGAGTGGCATTACCGGAATAGCAGAGCTGGATTGGGTAACCAGCGCCTTCAAAACAGCAACGTTAGCCGCAGCCTTACCGTTATCGGTGATCGCTTTTGCCGCGCGATCAAGATCTTCTTTAGCTTTACCGATAGTCGCGTGACCATAAATCGGCCAGGTCAACTTTTCACCGATATAGGTATAAGCCACAGTTTTGCAGTTATCAGCCAATACCCCGGCATCACCGAGGGCCTGCATCCACAGTTCCCAGTCTTCACCACCCATAACCTTGACGGTATTTGCGATCTCTTCGTCGCTGGCCGGCTCCAAAGTAATATCGGAGATCTCCAGCTTGTCAGTGTTCAGATTCTTGGCAGTGTAAGATTTGTTAATAGGCTTGAGTACAGAGCTATACAGCTCACCGCTTTTCGGATCTGTGCGACGCGGGGATGCCAAGCTGTAAACCACGAGATCAACCTGACCTAGGTCTTCTTTGATCATCTCTACAGTCTGGGCTTTCACCTCATCAGAAAAAGCATCGCCATTGATACTCTTTGCGTAAAGCCCCGCTTTGTGGGCCTCCTGCTCAAAAGCTGCGGAATTGTAATAACCCGCAGAAGCCGTGCGCTTTTCAGTAGGCGGCTTCTCGAAGAAAACACCCAGGGTACTTGCGCCGCAACCAAAAGCAGCTGTAATTCGTGACGCCAGGCCGTAGCCTGTGGAGGCACCTATCACCAGTACCTTTTTGGGCCCTTTTTCAACCGCTGGCTGGGACTGAATATACTCAATCTGCTCGCGTACGTTAGCAGCGCAGCCCTGCGGGTGGGCATTGGTACAAATAAAACCGCGTACTTTCGGCTGGATGATCATCCTTACAGTCTCTCCCTTCGTCTTTTGGGAATCGTTGTTACCTGATTACAGATACGCTGGTGGCGCTCCGGAGAACTATCAACCCAAGGTCGAGAGTGCGACGCCTGGGTCAGGTTCGTGGGCCATTCTAATCTCTGTCGCCGAGGAGTCCCATAGCGGTATTTCCCACAATCGATAGATGACGTCCAAAATATCTACTATCCCGGCCAAAGCGCCACATCCTGCTCAAAACCCAAACAGGAAATCGATATTTCCTGACTTTCCTGCACATAAAAGGGGCTACAGTGATTAATGTCGCGCCAAGCCGGTGCCACAAAAGGGCTAATTGACATATTTCCACAGGAAAATTCATCAACCGCGCTTTTTCTGGCTTGGCACGCTGTATGCAGTCTCACCAGTGAAGGAAGCTTTTCGCTGTCATACAGCAAGCCAGGGATGGCTCGAGCGTTGTTAAACCTGTAGTAAGTTAGGAAGGTCAGAGTGAAATACTATTCGCGACACTGTGTGAAACCCGGAGACCTCAATCCCGCCCAGCGCCTGTTTGGCGGACAGCTACTGTCCTGGATTGATGAGGAAGCAGCAATCTTTGCCGGCTGCCAGATGGGTACTCCAATGCTGGTCACCAAACTGATGTCGGAAATTGACTTCGTCAGCTCCGCTTGCTGCGGTGATGTGGTGGAGTTTGGATTCGAGGTGGTTGGTATCGGCCAAACCTCGCTCACAGTCCACTGCGAGGTTCGCAACAAACAGTCACAACAGCTGATTGTGCAAGTGGACCAAATTGTTTTTGTCGCGCTGGACGCAAATGGCAAGCCCACCCCTCACGCAAAGGCCGGCATGTCCCTGGAACAGGCCCGAATTGTTACTCAACAAGAGCGGGAGGTTCGCGAGCGCAGAATTGCCAGCTGACTCTACCCCGGAGCAATAACGCCTAAGAGCAGTGACACGGTGGCGGTATACTGACGCTTTGCACTAACCGCCATCGACTATGTTTGCACTGCGATTTCACACCCCCAAACCCTGGGCTCAAGTGGTGCTCGCCGACTTTGATCGATTCCTGCAGGACCATGCTGCCGCAGAGAAAAAGGCCTCCGGCATGGCGGTATCCATGTTCTCCCACTATCCCGACAAGCCCGTTTTAGTGGAAGCCATGATCAACCTGGCACTGGAAGAAATGAACCACTTCCGCCAGGTTATCAAGATTATGCATGATCGAGGGATCTACCAGGCACCGGATGCGAAAGATCCGTATATCAACACCCTGCGCCAACTGATTCGCCAGGGGCCAGATGAATACTTGATGGACCGCCTGCTCACCGCAGCGATCATCGAAGCGCGGGGGTGCGAGCGCTTTGGACTGGTGGCTGAGGCACTGCCATCTGGCCCCCTGAAGACCTTCTACCAGGTCATCACCGATAGTGAAGCTCGCCACCACGAACTATTTGTCGAACTCGCCCTGGAGTACTTTCCCCGCGAAAAAGTGGAAGCGAGGCTATCTGAATTACTCGACGAGGAAGCCGCGATTACTGCCGCACTCCCACACCGCGCGGCATTGCATTAGCGGACCGTAATTCAACGCAATTCCTATTCCCCTCCAATGGTGTATCCTGGCGCCAATCTCTAGCCCGACGTAGAGGCGCCAAACATATGCAGATTTTCCTTCGCCAACACTGGTTCCGCCTGTTCTTATTGACCACATTTGCCATTACCTGGGCCTGGTCTGCCTGGAACCCCCTGCACCCCGATGACTGGTTGCTTGAGAACTATCTGGTATTTGCCGCTCTACCGGTCATTTTGATCAGTGCACGGAGTTTTCCCTTATCGAATATCTCCTATACATTGATCACCATCTTCATGTGCCTTCATGTGATCGGCTCTCACTATACCTATGCCGAAACGCCTTTTGGCTACACCTTGCAGGAATGGCTGGGCTCCGATCGCAATATGTACGACCGCCTGGTGCATTTCAGCTTTGGCCTTCTCCTGGCCTACCCGGTGCGAGAGGTTCTTGTGCGCCTGGCTCAGCTGCGTGGATTCTGGGCCTATTTCTTCCCGGTAGACGTGACTTTTGCGCTCTCATCAATCTACGAAATCATCGAGTGGCAAGCGGCAAAAGCTGTCTCTCCAGAATTGGGCGCAGCCTTCCTCGGCTCTCAGGGAGACATCTGGGATGCGCAGAAAGACATGCTGCTAGCGGGGCTCGGCTCTATCACCACTATGCTGGTGGTACTCGCCCTGAACCTGTGGTTGAACTCCAACGCCTGGAGTGAGATTCGCAACAGTCTTAAGGCCCCCCGGGTGACAGCGCCCTGGGAGAAACCCGATTGCGCCACTGGTGGAGTAATCGACGCGGCTAGAGTCCACCCCTATTTGGACAATGCATGATTAAGTGGTAGACGGGTTGTCTGCTTCATCGTCTCCATAACAAAACTGGAGCTGACATCAAACAGGTCGGCTTTGATCAGTTCCTTATAGAGACGATCGTAGCCAGGCATATCGGTGACTACCGCTTTGATCAGATAGTCCAAATCTCCACTCATACGATGGACCTCAAGAATTTCAGCCACCCCCTGTACCAATTCGCTAAAACGGGCGGCCCACTGATCATTGTGCTGGTTGGTACGAATTGAAATATAGACCGTCAGCGGCAAGTTCAGTTTTTGCTGATCGAGGAGGGTAACCCTGTCGCAAATCACCCCCTCACTCTCAAGACGCTGAATGCGGCGCCAGCACGCCGACTTGGACATCCCAACCCGCTCGGCAATATCCCCCACTGACAGGGTCGCATCAGCCTGCAACAGCTCGAGTATTGCCCTATCCAGTTTGCTTAATCCTTCAGTCATCACTCAGTCCCCGCCTCGCCCAATCATACAAAATAACGCTTTATGGCACAGTTTTACGGTTTATATCTTATTATCGGCACATTCATTCATAAAATACACAATAAAAGATACAAGTAGAGACATTGTTTCAAGCATTCGGGACTAAAGTGAGCCCCACAAAACAGGGGAAAGGAAATCATGACAGACCTGATAAAGCACATCCGCGACTCGGTAATCGGCGATATGCAAGCAATCGTAACGCCATTTGGAAAACGTCCTCTGGTGTACGCCGATTACACAGCTTCCGGTCGTGCGCTGACATTTATCGAAGAGACTATCCGCCAGCAGGTACTGCCCTTCTATGCCAATACCCACAGCGAGAGCTCCTATACCGGTGCCCATACAACCGCGCTACGGGAGCAAGCCCGTGAAGAAATTCGTCAGGCAGTCAACGGCGGCGATAACCATAAAGTGATTTTTTGTGGTTCTGGTGCAACAGCCGCGATCAACAAATTGATCGATATTCTCAACTTGCGCCTGCCCGCAGACCTGGATAGGCAACACCAGCTCTTAAGTAGAATTCCCGAACATGATCGCCCGGTTATATTTATCGGCCCATACGAGCACCATTCCAATGAACTCCCCTGGCGAGAGAGCGTTGCCGATTTGATCGCTATTCCACTGGATCAAAGTGGCAAACTTGACCTTGAAGCACTGGAATCAGCACTGCGCGCCCATGCCCATAGACCACACAAAATCGGCAGTTTTTCTGCGGCCTCTAACGTAACCGGAATCAAAACAGATGTAGAGGCAGTGACTGCACTCCTTAAAAAACACGGAGCTCTATCTTTTTGGGACTACGCCGCCGCAGCACCCTATGTGCAAATTAATATGCAAGGGCCAGCAACGCCGGATAGCCACTACCAAAAGGATGCCGTGTTTATCTCCCCGCACAAATTCATCGGAGGACCTGGCACCCCAGGTATTCTGGTTGTACACGAAGATCTGCTGAAAAATTCAGTACCTGCCACACCGGGAGGCGGTACCGTCCTTTATGTCACGCCGGAAGATCACCGCTATCTGGAAGACGCCGAGCGCAGTGAAGAGGGCGGCACTCCAGCCATTATTGAGTCGATCAGGGCCGGTATGGTTTTCAAACTTCAACAGACGGTGGGCGCAAAAGAGATTGGTCGACGCGAAACCCAATTTTTACAGCGGGCACTGCAACGCTGGTCGGAGGAGGAGGCCATTGAGATACTCGGCAATACTGACTCTGCGCGACTATCCATCATCTCCCTGCGAATTAAATGGAACAATAAGGACCTTCACTACGGTTTTGTGGTGGCATTGCTCAATGACCTATTTGGTATTCAGGTTCGCGGAGGCTGCTCCTGTGCCGGTCCCTACGGACACGCTTTATTGGGCATCGATATGGCCCACAGTAAATCCCTGGAAGAACAAATCCTGCAAGGTCACAAGGTACTGAGACCCGGTTGGATAAGACTCAATTTTAACTATTTTATCAGCGAGGAGGTCTTCGAATACTTATTGGAGGCAGTGGCCCTGGTCGCCATCTACGGCTGGAGATTGTTGCCGTTTTACCGTTTTGACCCACTCACCGGCGTATGGCGATATCAGGATAAGAAAATGAAGACATCGCTTGATATTTCTCAGCTGACATTTACCGAGAAAGACACGCAACAAGAGCAGGAAAACCGTTGCAACTTAAATCTTAAGAGCTATTTAATGATGGGAGAAAAAGAGCTTCGCAAAGTTGGTCGCGAAGCCCTTTTCTACGATTTAAGACTGCCCGATGAGGCAGAACCCCTACGCTGGTTTGCCAGCCCCCGGGAAGCGGCACTGGCACTCTAAGTGGGAAGCGAAGAGGCTTCTACCGCAACAGCAACAGAGGCTGACGGGCTTTCAACAACATTTTTACAGTGATGCTTCCCATCAGAAGGTCGTGCAGGCGGTTGTGACTGAAAGCTCCCATCACGGTTAGGTCAATCTGGTGCTCAGTTTGGTAGGCCACCAAAGCTTCAACGGTATTGCCAGTGAGATTACTGGCAGTGCAAGTGAGTCCTGCAGAATCCAGTTTGGCCGAGGCTTCAGCCAACAAATTCTCCGCAGTTTCAGCGGGCCCTACATAGACAAGGTGACAGGAGAGTTCGCGAAATAATGGGCTCTCTGCAACCATCGCCAATGCCTTGCACGAGGCCTCACTGCCATCGTAGGCAAGCATCACCCTGCTGGGCTCTGTGAAGTCCCGATTGACCACCAGAATCGGCTTGTGCAGTGAGCGCACTACTGTCTCCAGGTGAGCGCCAAGTCCACGCTCAGAATCCCCGTGCTCTTCACCGCGAATTCCTAACACCAGCGCGCGAATGGAGTCTTCCATTTCCACCACTGATTCTGTCAGGCTGTCGTGACGCTGGCAGGCTTTGATATTTTGCACACCGGCATCTTCGGCGCGGCTGCGGGCGGCCTGTAGCATCAGCTTGCCCTGCTGCACCATTAACTGCGCCCGCTGCTGCTCCAGCGCAGTTAACTCTTCCAGCAACTCCTCCTGACTTCCCAGGCCAATACTGCCGGTAAAATCGGTTACCGCAGGGACACTGCTTCTTTCGATGTTGTGCAACAGCTTCAGCGGTGCTTGCAGGCTCCTGGCCAGCCAGGCCGAGTAATCACACACCGCTCCAGTGTAATGAGAGCCATCGATACAAGAGAGTATCAATGGCGCCTTGCCGCCATTACCTGTGTTCTCATTGCTATTTTCGCTGTTGCTTACGGCCATCAATGTCCTCCAAGAACCCGCTCAATTTCCTCGGGCTTATCGTGTACGCCAAAACGGTCGACGATCGTTTCACTGGCCTCATTCAGTCCTACCAGTTCAACTTGTGCTCCCTCGCGGCGGAACTTAAGCACCACCTTATCCAGCGCATTAACCCCGGAAACATCCCAGAAATGCGCACGGTTGAGGTCGATCACCACCGTATCCACCACCTCTTTGAAATCAAATGAAGCGGTAAACTTATCGGCTGAATTGAAAAATACCTGCCCAATGACCTTGTAAGTGCGGCGACTCTGCTTTTCATCCAGAGAGCTGCTCACATACATAAAGTGACTGACTTTGTTGGCAAAGAACAGCGATGCCAACAGCACACCGACAAATACACCATAGGCCAGGTTGTGAGTCCACACTACCACAACCACAGTGGCCAGCATGACCAAATTTGTAGAGAGTGGGTAGTGCTTCAGGTTGCGGATGGAGCCCCAGTCAAAGGTGCCGATAGAGACCATAATCATGACTGCCACCAGCGCCGCCATGGGGATCACAGCAACCCAGTCACTGATAAACACTACCAGTGTCAGCAGACCGATACCGGCCACCAGAGTGGAAAGACGGCCGCGGCCACCGGATTTCACATTAATAACAGACTGGCCGATCATCGCACAGCCAGCCATACCACCCAGGGTACCCGCAGCAATATTGGCAATACCCTGACCTTTACACTCGCGGTTCTTGTCACTGGTAGTATCCGTCAGGTCGTCGACAATCGTCGCGGTCATCAGGGATTCCAGCAAGCCCACAACGGCCAGACCTGCGGAGTAGGGAAAGATAATCTGTAAGGTTTCAAAGTTAAGCGGAACTTCTGGCCAGAGGAAAACAGGCAAAGTATCCGGCAGCTCACCCATATCGCCGACAGTGCGAATATCCAATCCCATAGTCACCGCCACTGCGGTGAGGAGCAGAATACACACCAGCGGTGATGGCACAGCCTTGCCAATCACGGGGATATAAGGGAACAGGTAAATAATCCCCAGACCCGCCGCAGTCATTGCATAGACTTCCCAGGTGCCGCCGATCAATTCCGGCATTTGCGCCAGGAATATCAATATTGCCAGGGCATTGACGAACCCTGTCACCACAGCCCGGGAGACAAAACTCATTAAGCTCCCCAGCTTCAGGTAACCCGCAATAATTTGCAGTACCCCCGTCAATAAGGTTGCCGCAAGCAAATATTGCAGCCCGTGTTCCTTCACCAGGGTCACCATCAGCAGAGCCATGGCCCCGGTGGCAGCGGAGATCATTCCCGGGCGACCGCCAACAAATGCAATCACAACAGCAATACAGAAAGAGGCGTAGAGCCCGACCCTGGGGTCAACGCCCGCGATAATCGAGAAAGCGATGGCTTCGGGTATCAAAGCCAAGGCCACTACCAGGCCGGCGAGAACATCCCGACGTATGTTGCCGAACCAGTCGGCTTTGGTCGATGAGAGCAGCGAAGGAAACATAGGAGACAGCTAATTAAATTGAGATTGATCAAAAAAAGGCCGCGCACTCTACCATAAACGGCAGCAACCCCGCATGGCACAACCCCCCTATCCCCACTTTTCCTCTGACAAATATCAGAGCTGTCCTCTGCCGTCCGACTGCGGACAAGGCGGACACCGGACACTTTTTGCGGACACCCTCAAGAAAACAAAAAAACACAAAAATCTAAAAAATTCCTTTTATTTCAACAGGTTAAACAAAACTTAACTGTTGGCATGCTTATTGCGATACCCCTCCTAACAAGCAGATTCTTAACTCTGAATCCAAATTTCCAAAAGCCTGCATCCAAATACCAACGACAGGCAAAACAGTAAGAGAAACGGAAAGCCGCAATGATTAGAGATACTTCCAGACAAGATACCAAGATAGAAGCCGTGCCGGTTTGGAAGAACAAAAAGGTCGTCAAAGTCTCGGTATTTGCCAGTTTGACAGTGGCATTCCTGATCTGGGGTATCAGCTCCTGGCACAGCAATAGCTCCGTCGACAGCACCCTTTCCCTGTCCCAAATCAATATCGCCCAGGTCCAGCGAGGAGACCTGGTGCGGGACCTGGTGGTTCAGGGCCAAGTGGTCGCTGCAAACAGCCCAACGCTTTTCAGCCCTGCCCAGGGCATTGTGAAGTTTGCGGTGAAAGCTGGGGATACCGTTGACGAAGGGCAATTGCTGGCCACAGTCGACAGTCCGGAACTATCCAATCAGCTGGCCCAGGAAAACGCCCAACTCAACCAGCTGACGGTGAACCTACAGCGCCAAAAAATCCAGGCCAAACGCCAGCATATGGAAAACCAGCAAAAGGCCGACCTGGCCAAAGTCAACCTCACCGCTGCCAAGCGAGAGTTGAGACGTGCAGAGCTGTCTATGGAAAAGCAAATTATCTCGCGGCTGGATTTTGAAAAAACCAAGGACGATATGGCCCGCGCCCAGCTGGAGTACGAACAAGCCGTACAAAATGCGGGACTGGAAAAAGAATCACTGACCTTTGAAACCCAGAACCTGGAACTCCAGGTCTCACAACAACGTCTTCAGGTAGAAGAAACTGAGCGCCGTGTACGCGAGCTGAACATTATCTCACCGGTCAACGGCACCGTCGGTAGCTTGGCTGTGGCGCAGCGCAGCGCCGTAGGTGCCAATGCGCCACTTATTACAGTCGTCGATCTCACCAGTTTTGAACTCGAGGCCAAGGTGCCGGAAAACTATGCCGACGATCTGGGCATCAGCATGGCCGTGGCAATCAATCTCGGTGGAAAAGAATTATCCGGGGAAATTACCGCAATCTCCCCCGAAGTCATCAACGGTCAGGTGGTTGCACGGGTTCGCTTTACCGAGGGCCAGCCGAAAAAGCTGCGACAAAATCTCCGCCTTACCGCCCGCATACTGCTGGAAAACCGCAATAACGTACTACTGGTCAAACGCGGTGGCTTTCTCGATCAAAGCGGTGGCAATCATGCCTTTCGCTTGAACAGCGAACAACAGGCGGAGCGAGTTTCCATCCAGATAGGCGCCTTTGGCTTAAAACAGGTGGAAATTGTCTCAGGCCTGCAAGAGGGAGACAGAATCATTATCTCCTCTTCCGAGGAGCTCGAAAATGCCCAGCTGGTTGCGCTGACAGATTAACCCGGAATTCAAATTGGAGCTCGGTATAGCTCCTTAGTAAATCAATCAATAGTTTAAAGTTTAAGAAAAAGGGAATATCGCAATGTTGAAAATGAACAATATCCGTAAAAGTTTCCGTACCGATACTATAGAAACTCATGCGCTGCGCGATTTCAGCCTAGAGGTTAAAGAGGGCGAATTTGTTTCGGTGACCGGCCCCAGTGGCTCCGGTAAAACCACCTTTCTCAACATCGCCGGTCTGCTGGAAACTCCCACCAGTGGAGAATACCTGCTCGACGGTGAGAATGTCAGTAATCTCAATGACCGCCAGCGTTCACATCTGCGCAACGAAAAGATAGGCTTTATTTTCCAGGGATTTAACCTGATTCCCGACCTGACCTTATTCGACAATATCGACGTTCCCCTGCGCTATCGTGGTTTCAATGCAAAAGAACGCCGCAAACGTATTGAAAAAGTGCTCGAGCAGGTAGGTCTTTCTGCACGCGCCAAGCACCTGCCAGCACAGCTCTCCGGTGGACAGCAGCAACGTATCGCTATCGCTCGCGCTTTAGCCGGCGAGCCCCGTTTTTTACTCGCGGACGAGCCCACCGGCAACCTCGACTCCTTAATGGCCCGCCAGGTAATGGAGCTACTGGAGTTTATTAACGAGTGGGGAACCACCATTGTGATGGTTACCCACGATCCGGAACTCGCTCGCCGTGCCCATCGCAACATCCAGATCGTGGATGGACAGGTTTGTGATTTACGTGCGGTCCCCGAGCAGCCTGCTGCCGTTACTGCTTAAGGAGTCTGCACCATGTTTGGATACTATATTTCCCTGGCTTTGCGCAGCCTGCGCGGTACGCCAATTTTAAGCGGCTTGATGATCTCTGCTATTGCGGTGGGCGTCGGAGCCTCCATGACTGTTCTCACCCTCAACTATATGATGTCGCAAAATGCACTCCAGCATAAAGATGACGTTCTTTTCGCTGTGCAGCTGGATGGTTGGAACCCTAAGGAAGCTGCAAATACGGCCAATGAGATACCCTGGCAATTGACTTACCAGGATACACAAGCGCTTCTACGCTCAGATATTCCAACTCGCCAAGTTGCCATGCACCGCTTCGGGTTTACGGTTCAACTTGAAAACTCATCGATGCGCCCTTTTACCGCATCTACCCGCGTCACTACGCGCGATTTTTTCTCCCTTTTTGATGTGCCTTTTATTTACGGCGGTACCTGGGAAAATGAAGCAGACTCTTCTCATGTCGCGGTTGTTGTTCTATCCAAGTCGATGAATGACAAATTATTTTCTGGCGAAGACAGTGTAGGCAAATCCATCATCCTAAATGGCGAGCCCTTTACTGTTGTTGGCGTTATTGATCACTGGGAGCCTGCTCCTAAAGTTTATGACCTTAACAACAGTGCCTTTGGCAGCGCCGAAAAACTGTTTGTGCCCTTCGGGCTACATAGGAAACTGGAGATATACAGCTGGGGAAACACCAATGGGTGGAAAAATGGTGAAGGCCATGGCTACGAGGGATTCCTACAAAGTGAGGATATTTGGATACAGTATTGGGTCGAGATAAATAGTAGCGACCAAAAAGCTCAATATGAAGATTTCCTGACTGCATATATTAATGGTGAAAAAATACAGGGGCGCTTTGAACGACCATTAAAATTTGCCCTGAGCAAGCCCTCTGAATGGCTGGTTCTTAACGAAGTCCTCAGAGATGATAACCGTGTATTGGGCTGGATATCTCTGGCTTTCTTATTAGTTTGTATCATCAATGCTGTAGCTTTATTGCTCGCTAAGTTTTTGCGTAAAGCACCCGAGGCTGGTGTCCGACGTGCCCTGGGAGCGAGCAGAGGCGCTATATTTACCCAACACTTAATTGAAAGTTCTGCCATTGGATTAATCGGTGGTATCGCCGGAATATTCATTGCAGTCATGGGTATTAGTGGAATTCGCTACCTAGCCATGGGGCAAATGGATACTGTTGCTACGATGGATTGGATAATGATGATTGCAGCCATCGCTCTCGCTTTGATTGCAAGCCTACTCGCAGGAATCTATCCGGCTTGGCGTATCAGCCGTACCAACCCCTCCATTTATCTGAAAACCCAGTAAGGCCGAATCATGTTGGAATTGAAACCTATGTTGTCTGCCCTCTGGCGCAACAAAATATCAGCAATGTTAATCGCTATGCAGCTAGCATTAACATTGGCGATCATCAGTAACATTGTGGTTATTGTACAGGATCGCATTGGCAAGATAACACGACCGACAGGTATTGCCGTGGAAGAAATTATTGCTATAAACGTTATGGCAATCCCCCAAGATTACGACATGATCAGTGCAGCTTCTTCTGATTTAAAATTGCTACGCGAACTGTCCCACGTCAAGGACGCATCTGTTACACAGCAAGTACCCTTATCACAATCAGGATCTGCTGGCGTATTTTACACGCAGCCAAATCAGGAAATCGGTGGGGTCGTCTCCAACCGTTACAATACAGATCCACACTTCATTAATACTCTAGGTCTTAATTTAATTGCGGGCCGAAATTTTACAGATGTGGAAATGCAGTATTTTGACCCTAATGAAATCAGGGAAATGTCAGTTGCCATTATCACTAAGCAGTTCGCTGAAAAACTGTACCCTAACCAGGACCCTATAGGTAAACCTTTATATGATGGCAACAACCATCCAATAGAAATCATTGGTGTTGTCGAGAGACATCTGGGAGCCTGGGTAGGATGGTCAAACGCAGGTAATGTAGCCTTTTTTCCCGTCGTTAGAAACACGCAAGATATAAATTATTTAGTTCGGACTGAATCAGGAAAGCGCAATGACGTACTGAAGGTACTAGAGGAAAAATTATCTGAACGCGACCCTCAAAGAGTAATAAAAACAAAAGTACTTACAGAGTATGTCGCCCGAAGTTATGCCCGCGATAATTTAATGGTTAAAGTCCTATCTATTGTTGCTGCCATGTTGAGTTTTATTGTAGCTCTTGGCATTGTAGGCCTAACCATATTCTGGATTAATCAAAGGGCCAAACAAATTGGGGTTAGACGTGCATTAGGAGCCACCCGCACCAATATCAGTCGCTATTTTCTTATAGAAAACGGAATGATAGCGAGCCTGGGTATCGCAGTTGGCAGTGCAGCAGCACTAATTGCCAATCAATATATGGTTCGCGATTACTCACAGCCCACTTTGACAATTGCACCCCTAGTTGTTTGTGCATTACTGGTACTTTTAGTCAGTCTTGTAGCTGCACTTGCCCCAGCGTTACGAGCAGCGAATATATCGCCGGCAACAGCCACCCGAAGTATCTAAATAACAACCTTGAGGGGGTGGCCTACTTGCTCGCCCCCAGCAAACAATAAGGACATTGATTTTGTTAAAAAAAATATTTTCTTTATTTTTTATGGGGCTGCCCCTCCTAAGCTCAGCTTCTCAAGCTGAAAAACATCCAGTTATTGCTGGACCAATAGCAAATGAAGAATTAGTACAACAAATTACAAAAGCTGACCAACGCTTATTTGATGCGTTATTCAACAATTGTGATCTAAGAGAAGCACAAAACCTGGTGACCGATGATTTTGAAATGTACCATGACAAGTGGGGTCAAACAGCGAAGTCTGGAGAAGAGTTTGTCAAGGCCATTACCAATATGTGTAAACAGCGTGAAAATGGAAATGATATTCGTGCACGTCGTGAATTGGTAATCGAGAGTTCTAAAGTCTACCCCGTCAACCATTATGGTGCTATTCAGTCCGGTACCCATCGATTTTATGGCATCAATGACGACAATTCTGAAGTCTTACGGGAAAGTTCTCAGTTCACTCATCTCTGGAAACAGGTTGATGATAAGTGGCAGCTCGCGAGGGTACTTAGCTTCGACCATAAACCCGCTGAGTAACATATCGGCCACCAACTCTCCCGAACCTATTTGTGGCAGGGAAAACCTGCCACAAACATTCCCCCTCGCCACCAACACATTGCATAATAGGCGCCTTAATAGCGTGTCTTAGAAACTATGGACAAAGTACTTATTATTGATGACAACAGCAGTATCGTTTCCGCCCTGGAGATCCTGTTGTCCCTGCATGACTTGCAGCCACTTTGTGCGATTACTCCTCAAGCCGGATTACAACTGCTGCGAGAGAACAGCGATGTAAGCCTGGTTATCCAGGATATGAATTTCACCGCTGATACAACCTCTGGGGAAGAAGGCAAAGAGCTGTTCTTCGCAATTCGGGAAATAAATCCGGACCTTCCAATTATCCTTTTGACCGCTTGGACCCAACTGGAAATGGCAGTCGAGTTAGTCAGAGCTGGGGCTGCTGATTACCTGGGCAAACCCTGGGATGACAATAAACTAATATCCACAATTAACAATTTATTGGAGTTGGGAGAATTACAAAAGCGCCAGCAGGCATCCCAGCAACAGGTTTTGGATGCTCGACGCCAATTACAGGAAGATTTTCTACTACAAGGCATAATTTACCGCAGCGATAAAATGCAAAAGCTGCTGGAGATGGCCACTCAAGTAGCTAAATCTGAAGTTCCTATCCTGATCACAGGACCAAATGGGGCCGGCAAAGAGAAGATTGCTGAGATTGTCCAAGCGAACTCTTCATCGAGAGAAGGGCCTTTTATTAAAGTTAACGTAGGTGCACTGCCAGAAGATCTGATGGAAGCAGAGCTGTTCGGAGCCGAACCCGGAGCCTATACCGGCGCCGGCAATCGGGCACGGGAGGGTAGGTTTGAGGCCGCCGATGGCGGCACCCTGTTTCTCGATGAAATTGGCGAGCTGTCATCCAGTGGCCAGGTGAAACTACTGCGCGTACTGCAAACCGGGGAATTCCAACGTTTAGGCAGCAGCCAAACCCGCAAAACCAAAGTTCGGGTAATCAGTGCTACCAATAGGGATCTCCACAAGGCTATCGGGGAAGGTAAGTTTCGCCAGGATTTATTTTATCGACTCAATGTTATAGAACTGCGCCTCCCGCCACTACATGAGCGCCCTGAAGACATCCCTCCCCTGGCGATGAGCTTCCTCGCAGAAAGTGGCAACTCAAAAAAACTATCTCCTCAAGCGTTAAACGCCCTTACTCGCTATCATTGGCCCGGCAATGTGCGAGAACTTCAAAATGTTATGCAGCGAGCGGCCGTCCTTAGTCAGGAGGATACTATCGATGAAGCCGTCCTGGCACTTCCTGAGCAAACGCCAACCGACAAAGTGGAAGTGAGTTTTGAGCCCAGTCGCGAGTTGCTACAGGAGACTCTCTCCAATTGTAATGGCATTATTGCCCAGGCTGCACGTGAACTCGGTATGAGCCGTCAAGCGCTGTATCGCCGCTTGGAAAAACACGGTATACCCTATTGATGTCAAAATATTTTTCGCTTGAAGGCCGCCTAATTGCAATAGCAGCTATTCCTTTATTAGCCGGCATTACTATCAGCTGGCTCGGCACCCGAGCGGGCTTTAGCCCATCACTCTCCTGGGCTGTGGGGCTTTTAGCTTCACTGCCCCTGTTAATTGGACTTATAAGGCACACAATTGGCCCCCTGAACAGCACCATAAAATCACTGCAAAATGGGCTGCTAAATTTTCGTGACGGCGACTTCTCAATCTCCCTTGTGCCCCCGAAGGACAATGAGCTCCGACAAATAACACTGCTTTATAATGAGATTGGCGAACACTTACGTAAAGAGCGTGCTCATATTTATCAACGAGAACTCCTTTTAGATACCGTTATCCAGACATCTCCCCAAGCTCTTTTACTGGTCGATCAAAGCGATCGCATCATTTACTCAAACAGTAGTGCCAAACAACTACTCAATAATGGGAAACCTATACAAGGATTACTATTACAAAAGCTCCTGCCCAAAAGCCCCAAAGAAATAGTTAGCGCCATAAACAGCTGGAAAAATGGACTATTTAATTACACTGATACTAATGGGCCACACTCCATGCATATCGGAAATAGTACTTTTGTATTAAATGCCCAGAAGCATCGCTTAATCGTCTTGCGAGAAATGACCCGCGAACTAACCCGTGCAGAGGTAGAAGTTTGGAAAAAAGTTATTCGCTTGATCAGTCATGAACTGAACAACTCTTTAGCCCCAATTTCATCTCTCGCCCACTCAGGAAAGGTGCTGGTAACAAAACCTGGAAAAGAGCAAGCACTGGAAAAAGTGTTCGATATTATTGCAGACCGCTGCAAGCACCTTACGGAGTTCACCCAAGGGTATGCCTCTTTTGCAAAACTCCCTCCTCCAAGTTGCGAGACCATAGCTTGGCAAGATCTAGTCGATCGTATAATGCCAATTCAAGCGTTCTCACTTAAAGGCTCCTTACCAGATGAACCCGGTTATTTTGATCTCATTCAACTAGAGCAAGCCCTGCTAAATTTGATTAAGAATTCACGAGAAGCAGGCAGTAATAGTGAGGATATTGAGCTTGAAATCGCCACCGATACCTTTGGACAAAAGTTAGTACTCTCCGATCGTGGCTGCGGCATGAGTGAGAAAGTACTTGAGCAGGCGCTGCTCCCCTTTTTCTCAACTAAAGAGCAAGGTGTCGGCCTGGGCTTAGCGCTTTGCCGGGAAATCATTGATGCACACGACGGGTACATACAGCTCTTGAACCGCCCCAGCGGGGGTTGCAAATTTGCCTTTGGCTACCATGGAAAAATAAAAAAAACTAGACATGTAACAAGCTATGCTACAGAAGCTCTTCAGATGGGGAAATAATTTTCATTAACATCTTCAGGAAAATTTATCAGCGATCAAATAAACATCACACTGTAGTTTAAAATTGTGCCACCCCCCATAAATTTATTGCGGCCTATTCATCTTAAAACGTCATCCCTCTGTAGCTAATAATAAAAAACCTGAGCTGCCATAACTCGAAATCTGACTATTTTAGTAAATTTTATTTATGTCTAATTTCGGAACTTAAAATCATCTCGGAACGCACAAGAAGGGATCATGCTAAAAATAAACAGTTTGCTCTCCGTCGGCACGCTGGCACTGAGCCTGATGACAGTCAATGCCCACGCCGTTAATTCATCTCAAAAGGGTGGTGATCAAGTCGACTTGGTCATTGCCAATGAAGCCAAATTGATTGATATGCTCAAGCGCTCTGGTCGCATCAGCCAAGATGCCTCTATTGCCGAAGCTGAGCGCACTTTACGGGTTTATTTAAAAGAGCGGGCCACCCATAGTATTAATGGGGCTCAAGATCTTACCAGCGATACCGTAACAATGATGCGCGATGCCCGAGGAGGGCACCACCCTCGGCTTAAAAGGGGCAAAGGTTCCCTTCACCGCAACCACGGCAGCCGCTACCCTAGAAACATTCAACTTGAGAGCTACGACGGTGAAGCCCAAACTGCACGGGTTCTCGCTATTTTGATGGAGTTCCCCGATTTTCCCCATAACAGCATCGAACCCGGGGAAAGTGATATGTACTACGCGGATTACGCCGCTGAACATTACGCTGACCTGCTTTTCTCCCAAAATGGCTTTGAAGGCCCCAATGGGGAAAACATGCTATCCATGCAACAGTTTTACTGGCAGCAATCCGGTAACAGCTACTCGGTTGAAGGCTCTGTTGCAGGTTGGTATATGGCCAGCCAACCAGCAGCTTATTACGGCAATAACACCGATGGAGATGCCCGCTCCCTAATTCGTGAGGCCCTGGAAGCTGCAGCTGCCGACCCCACAGTAGACCTGTCAGATTTTGATATTGAAGACCGTTACGACCTGGATGGTGATGGCGACTTTTGGGAAGCAGATGGTTTGGTAGATCACATCATGATCTTCCACTCCTCGGTTGGTGAAGAAGCAGGTGGCGGGCAACTGGGTGAAGACGCCATTTGGTCTCACCGTTGGAACCTTGGCGGAGTCTATTCACTTGAAGGGACTACTGCGGAGGTAGATTACTGGGGCGGCACTATGGCTGCTTACGATTACACCATTCAGCCGGCGGACGCCGCTGCAGGGGTTGTCAGCCATGAATATGGCCATGATTTGGGCCTGCCCGATGAATACGATACCGATGGAAGCGGCCGTGGAGAACCCGTCTCCTACTGGTCCATTATGTCCAGTGGTAGCTGGGCTGGTGTAACACCGGGTGCAGAACCCACGGGCTTTTCCGCATATGCCAAGGAATACCTGCAACACAACCATGGTGGGAACTGGCTTCACGGTGAAACTATTGCACTAGATGAAATTCCTCGCCGCGGTATCGAGTTGCTACTCGATGAAG
Organism: Microbulbifer sp. VAAF005; assembly: GCF_030012985.1. Classification (NCBI taxonomy): domain Bacteria; kingdom Pseudomonadati; phylum Pseudomonadota; class Gammaproteobacteria; order Cellvibrionales; family Microbulbiferaceae; genus Microbulbifer; species Microbulbifer sp. VAAF005. The sequence goes on from NZ_CP120233.1 coordinate 2,237,761, forward strand.
CGGTTAATAAGGGGACCAATAACGATGCCGTCCGAATTGACCTACCTGCAAAACAAGAAATAGTTACCGAACCCAGCAGTGGGGAATACGCCTACTTCAGTGGTAGCGGCAACAACCTGCAAAACTCTATGACAATATCTGTTGATCTGAGCAATGCAGAAACAGCAAGCCTCTCTTTCAAAGCTTGGTACGACATTGAGCTGGATTGGGATTACGCCGCGATCATGGTAGATTCCGGTGATGGCTTTGTCTCCATTCCTGGTTCAGTAACTACAGATACCAACCCCAACGGCACCAACCCAGGTAATGGTATTACTGGTAGCTCCGAGGGCTGGATTGACGTTGCATTCGATCTAAGCGCTTACGCCGGGCAAGAAATTAGCCTTTCGCTTGCCTATATTACTGATGGCGCCGTAGCGAATTCAGGTCTTTTTGCCGATGACATCAGCATCGAAATTGATGACACAACATTCCTTTTCGATGATGCTGAGACTGATGGCAACTTTAGCCTTGCAGGCTTTAGCCGAAACCCAGGCTATCTTGAGCACGATCACTACTATTTACTCGAATGGCGTACTCATCGCGGCGTTGATGCCGGATTGGCGCACGTGAATGTAGCTGGCGAAATGCTCACTTTCACGGAAGGCCTCTTGGTTTGGTACGTAGATTCCAGCTACGATAATAACTGGGTTGGCGTACACCCAGGAAACGGCTTCCTCGGAGTTGTTGATGCTGACCAAAATGTATTGAGATGGAGTGATGACTCTGTTGCCAGTACCCGCTATCAGGTTCACGATGCCACATTTAATATCGAAAGAGCCGACGACATGGTTCTGGATTTACTCGAGGACTACGGCATACTCCTGAGTGACACTCACAACCGCCGCTACCCATTGTTTAATGACACCCGGAGCTATAGCAGCGAAGAAATACCAGATGCCGGCCGCGCTATCACACCTTACGGCTTAAAGGTTCGGGTCGTATCTCGCAGCGGAGATAAATCTGTAGCTAAAATACGCGTAACCAAGTAAAAGAAGTAAAAACAGACGGCGCCTACATGGCGCCGTCTCCAATTTAACAAATAGAATAAGATTACCGCTTAAAACAAAGCCTTTAATTTGAGCAAAACTCCCTTCTCCAGCTAACCTGAATGCCAGAAACTTATTTTCATCATTCAGGCGTTCATTTATGGAAAAGCCTCTAGACAATTCCCGTCGCCACTTTCTTAAGCTTTCAGGAACATCGCTACTTTTAATTCCTGCCACATTTATCGCAGCACCCTCAGCTCAGGCCCAAATCAAAGCGCAAAAAGACAAGGTAAATTACCAGGATACTCCCAAGGATGGGAAAAAGTGCGTGGACTGTCAGCTGTTTGAGCCCCCCAATGCCTGCCTGGTTGTGGAGGGCGATATCAGTCCCGAAGGGTGGTGCAGCTTATTTGTTTTGAAGCAGGGCAACCCAGTTTCAAATTAAGCTGGGACCCGTTGTTCACCGCGCAATTTAATCACGTCCGCGCGGGGCGGAAGACCAAACATGCGGCTGTATTCACGACTGAAATGGGAGGGGCTCTCATAGCCAACCCGATAGCTGGCGGAAGCCGCTTCCAGCCCCTCGGTCAACATTAGGCGTCGCGCCTCATGTAAGCGCAGCTTTTTCTGGAACTGCAACGGGGACATGCGGGTGATCTGCTTAAAGCTGTGATATAGGGATGACTCACTCATATTGGCCTGATCGGCCAAATCACTGATACGCAGCGGTTCTGAGAAGCGGTCTTTTAGCACCTCAATCACCCGGGATACCCGGTTCGCCTGGCTATCTACCATGGCAAACTTGCGCATCCGCGCGCCAATCTCCCCCATCAGGGCGCGATAGATAATCTCACGCCGGGCTAATGGCGCCAGTATCGGGACATCTTTAGGGCTATCCAGCAAGGAGACCAGCCGGTTTAGCGCATCGAGCATACCGTAATCCATTTTGGTCAGGCACAGGCCGCAGCTGACTTCGGGACAGTCGTAGCCAGCCTCCACACCCGGCGCCTTATCACCCAGCTCCATAACCAGGTCTGCCACCTCTTGCGGATCGATCGTTATCTTTACGCCAAGAAACGGAGTATCCAGGGAAGCGTCTTCAACACGTCCCAGGATCGGTAAGTGCACCGAGGTTGCCACATAGCTCAGCGGCATATAGGAAATTTCCCGGTCTCCCAGCTCCAAGGTTTTGCGGCCTTGAATAATAAAATTCAGGGACGGTGTATACACCGATGCCGCACAGGCTCCCGGCTCGTTGCAGCGAATCAGGGAGAGACCACCCAGTACTGTTTCATTTAATCCCTGTTCCGGTGCCTGACGCATCAGGGAGGCGATCAGTTTCTGCCGTATCGACTCCATATCCATGGCGACAGAGTTGAATTCCGCTCTTTTTTCAATGCTCATATGCTCCCCTTGTGCCCGCTAACAATTCCACGACTCAACACGAAGTGGCACAGAGTATACGGAGTTTTAGGCAATTTCCGTGCAGTTTTGCAGGATTGGGCAATTACTGTGCAGTAATAGGTAACCATAATCGATTAACAGGCCTACAGTCGCTGTAATATCTTAATCACTTTTTGCGATAACTAGTTATATATCCAGTTCTTTACACGTCCACCAGAATGTGATCCTTCCAACCCAAAAGCACGCCTTAAGTAGAAATAGGCAATCAATTAACAGTTCCCGGATACCGCAACCAACTTGGCCACCGCTAGAGTTACGCCCTTACTGGGAGAAGCACCCAATAGCCCTTCCCCCTCCGTAGCAAAGGGAGTACACGCGTAATGGTAAGAAAATTAACGACGGTTTTATTCGGCGTATCTGCACTGGTACTCGCCGGCTGTAACAGTGACGCACCCAGCGGTCAACAACCGCCTCCCCCAGCCGTGGAGGTCGCCCAGGTATCTGCAGGAAATACGACATTGTGGCGCAGCTTTACCGGCCGTGTGGCAGCCCCAGAAACCGTTGAACTGCGCCCACGGGTTAGCGGTTATATCGACAAGGTTTCATTTGCCGAGGGAACTCTGGTCAAACAGGGCGATGTCCTGTTCACCATTGACCCCCGCCCTTATCAGGCCCGCGAACGCGCCGCCCGCGCAGACCTGGCTCGGGTTCGCAGCGACCTCTCCTATAGCGAGAAGCAAGCCGGCCGGGCAAAACAGCTACTCAACAGCAAAGCCATCTCCCGCGAGGAATACGATCGGCGTATCGCTTCGCGAGATTCGGCCCGAGCGGCCCTCAGCGCCGCCGAGGCAGCACTGGAAAATGCCCAGTTGGACCTTCAATACACTGAAGTTAAAGCACCAATAAGTGGCCGAGTAAGCCGCGCCCTGGTTACTCAAGGCAATCTCGCCAATGCCGACAGCACCCTGCTGACAACGCTGGTCTCTGTCGACCCAATGTACGTGTATTTCGAAAGTGACGAACAGACTTTTGCTAAGGGCCGCGACTTACTTAATAGCGGGCAAAAACCTGCTGTGCGCGTAGGTCTCGCCGGTGAGCAGGGCTATCCACACAGTGGAGAGTTGGACTTTATTGATAACCGCTTGAACAGCCATACCGGCACTATTCAGTTCCGCGCTGTGGTTAACAACAGGGACGGCTTTTTCAGACCGGGACAATTTGCTCGGGTGGAAATGCCAATTGAAGAGGTTTCACAGGCAGTTTTAATCAATAGCAAAGCGGTTCTTACCGATCAGGACCGCCGCTATGTTTACATCGTCAACGACAGTAATGTCACCGAAAAGCGCCCCGTGGTCGCTGGCCAACGCCAAGGTGACCTAGTGGTTATCCGCAGCGGCCTGGAGCCCGGCGAGAAAATTGTGGTAAATGGCCTGCAAAAGATTTTCTTCCCGGGCATGCCCGTCGCACCGGAAATGGTGGCCATGCAGGAGCAGGTAAAGGCGACCCAAGTCGCCGGCCACTAAACAAAGAGCAAGGGGCTTGCTGAAGTGAGCCCATACATTCAGCTAATCCTATCAATGGAATCCGAGCGGCTGACTGAGTCGCTCTCGGAGTAGCAGTATATGAATTTTTCCCGTTTCTTTGTCGACAGACCGATATTTGCATCCGTGTTGTCGATCATTATTTTCGTCGTCGGCCTGATCAGTATTCCCTCACTGCCGGTCAGCGAATATCCCGAAGTTGTGCCCCCCAGCGTACAAGTGAGTGCTCGCTATCCTGGCGCCAACCCTAAGACGATCTCAGAAACTGTAGCCACGCCGCTGGAAGAAGCGATTAACGGCGTGGAAAATATGATCTACATGAAGTCAGTGGCTGGTAGTGACGGCACCCTGACTCTGAACGTGACCTTTGAGTTGGGCACAGACCCGGACCAAGCCCAGGTACAGGTGCAAAACCGGGTGTCCCAGGCCTTGCCGCGCCTGCCCGAAGATGTCCGCCTGCAAGGTGTTACTACCCAGAAGCAGTCGCCAAACCTGATGATGGCGGTGCACCTGATTTCACCGGACGACAGCCTCGACGCTACCTATATTCGCAACTACGCCGTACTGCATATTCGCGATGAGCTATCGCGCATTCCCGGCGTAGGCCTCGCCGCCGTATTCGGTTCCGGTGACTACGCCATGCGCTTGTGGGTGGACCCGCAGAAAGCCGCCGCCGTAGGCATTACTGCTGCCGATATTGTCAGTGCCGTGCGCGAGCAGAACGTACAGGTTTCCGCCGGCCAGATCGGCGCCTCCCCCATGCCGAACGGATCCGACTTCCTGATTTCCATTAACGCCAAAGGCCGCCTGGAAAGTGAAGAGGAGTTTGGCGATGTTGTACTCAAGACCGGCAATAATGGTGAGATCACCCGCCTGCGAGATGTGGCCCGTGTAGAGCTGGCCTCTTCCCAGGACTCCCTGCGCGCCCTGCTCAACGGCCGCCAGGCTGTCGCTATCCCTATTTTCCAATCCCCCGGCTCCAACTCACTGGAGGTTTCTGCGGCGGTACGGGAGAAAATGGCTGAACTGGATGATCAGTTCCCGGAAGGCCTCAAGTGGGAAGTCGCTTACGACCCCACGGTTTTTGTTAGCACCTCCATCAGCTCAGTGATCAAGACCCTACTGGAAGCCGTGCTGCTCGTGGTTCTGGTAGTTATCCTGTTCCTGCAAACCTGGCGTGCCTCATTGATCCCACTGTTGGCCGTGCCGGTATCTATTGTCGGCACCTTTGCGGTGCTGTTGATGTTGGGCTTCTCAATCAACACCCTGACCTTGTTCGCTATGGTGCTGGCCATCGGTATTGTGGTGGATGACGCCATTGTGGTGGTGGAAAACGTCGAGCGGAATATCGAGGAGGGACTGACGCCTTTAGCCGCTGCCCACCAAGCCATGCGCGAGGTGAGCGGTCCGATTGTCGCGATCAGCCTGGTGCTCTGCGCAGTGTTTGTGCCCATGGCATTCCTGGACGGCATCACCGGCCAGTTCTACCGCCAGTTTGCCACCACCATTGCCATCGCCACTATTATCTCCGCGATCAACTCTCTGACTCTGTCTCCGGCTCTGGCGGCAACTCTGTTGAAGCCTCACGGCGCCAAACCGGATATGCCCGCGCGCATTATTGAGCGTTTGTTCGGCTGGATATTCCGCCCGTTCAACCGCTTCTTCCAGCGCAATTCCGAGCGCTACCAGCGAATCGTGGGTGGCAGCCTCAAGCGTCGCGGTATCGTATTTGGTGTTTACCTGATATTGCTTGGCGGTACTTTCGCCCTGTTCCAACAGGTGCCCGGCGGCTTTATTCCAGTTCAGGATAAGACTTACCTGGTGGGCAGTATCCGCCTGCCGGAAGGTGCTTCTCTGGACCGCACCGAGGAAGTTGCTCGCCGCGTGAGTGAATTGGCCCTGGAAACCGAAGGTGTTGCCAACGCCGCGGCCTTTGTCGGCTTCAATGCCCTGCAAGGTACCAACACCCCCAACGTGGGCACGGTATTTATCCTGTTCGACGATTTCGATGAACGTGAGCGCAGTGCCCAGGAAATCGCTGCGGAGCTAAATGGCAAGATCTCACAGATCAAGGAAGGCTTTGCCATGACCTTTATGCCGCCGCCCATCTTCGGTCTGGGTGCCGGCTCCGGCTACTCGCTCTATGTTCAGGACCGTCGCGGTGCCGGCTACGGTGAGCTGCAAAACGCCACCAATATGTTGGCGGGCGCCCTGAGCCAAGCCAGTGGCCTCAGCTACCCCTTCAGCTCCTACCAGGCCAATGTGCCGCAGATGGACGCGGAAGTGGATCGACTACAGGCCAAGGCTCAAGGTGTGCGCATGGACGACTTGTTCGGCACCCTGCAGCTCTACTTCGGCTCTATGTATATCAACGACTTCAACCTTTTCGGTCGCACCTACCAGGTCGTTGCCCAGGCTGATGCACCCTTCCGCGATGAAGTGCAGGATCTCGATAATCTCTACACTCGCAATATGAATGGGGAGATGGTGCCCATCAGCACCATGGTGACCCTGCGCCAGAGTTACGGACCCGATCCGGTGATCCGCTACAACGGCTATCCCGCAGCCGACCTGATGGGGCAGTCCGATCCCAGCATGCTGTCCTCTTCCGAGGCACTGGCAGCGGTTGAGCAGGTTGCCAGCCAAGCCCTGCCACCGGGCATGCAAATCCAATGGACCGACCTCAGCTTCCAGCAGGTCAACCAGGGCAATGCCGCCATGGTGGTTTTCCCTCTCGCAGTATTACTGGTATTCCTGGTGCTGGCCGCCCTCTATGAAAGCTGGGTAATGCCACTGGCGGTGATCCTGATCGTGCCCATGTGTCTGCTGGCTGCACTATTCGGTGTCTGGGCTACTGGCGGCGACAACAATGTATTTGTTCAAGTCGGGCTGGTTGTACTGATGGGGCTCGCTTGTAAGAACGCTATTTTAATCGTGGAATTTGCTCGCGAACTGGAAATGGAAGGCAAAGGCACTGTCGAGGCTGCACTGGAAGCCTGCCGCCTGCGTCTGCGCCCGATCATTATGACCTCAGTCGCCTTTATTGCCGGTGTTGTACCACTGGTATTGGCCGGCGGCGCTGGCGCTGAGGTCCGCAATGCCATGGGCATTACCGTATTTACCGGCATGATCGGTGTAACCCTGTTTGGCCTGTTCCTCACTCCGGTATTTTATGTTGCCCTGCGCAAGATTGCCGGCGGCAAACTATCAGCTGCCCGCACTACAGATAGCCAGGAGAGTAACTTACCTCTGGAGCAAGTAGCTAACACTTAACCCCGCTTAGCCCGGGCGCATAAATGCTGTGCGTCCGGGCTTTTTTCTATTTGCGCGTTTCCTTTTTCCAGCGGGCTCTCGGAAATAAAATTACATAAACCCGAATCAATAACCCCATGGGTACACAAAAAATAATAACGATCACCCCCAGAATGGCTCGCATATAGTCACTGCCCTCTTCGTGTTTCTCAGCGCGATCCCACAGATAAGACTGGTAACAGTGATCCGGCCCATCTATTGGCATCAAGGTGTAATTAATCACCCGCTCCAAAAATCTCCAATAGTGGCGAAAACGGGTTTCCGTCACTCTGGAAAAATACCCACAGCGTGCCGATATTGTTGCATCGGGATTACCACCGGCAATAGCATTTCCCAGCTGATCCACTGCGACAATTACATTTCGCATCCAGCTTCTATTGGCACCCCTCATTATTAAACCTGTTTAAATCGGCATCCCAAAATAAAACGATCCAGTCTTAATTTTTACTCCACTCAGGAAAAAACAATGGAGTCAAAATAAACTGCGTGCCCCCATACCACCATTTCGCACCGGCTCAAAAAGCGGCACTAGCGGAAAATTACTTGGTCAGTAGAAACTGTAACTCAACTCAAATGGTGAATAAGGTCCTTCACACCAATCACCGGTGTCCAGTTGATAGCAGTGCACACCCTCGGCAATACAGTTGTCGAGACTTCCCATATAGGGATCACCGGCCAGACAAAAACGCGGGAATGCTGTAAGTTCATCCGGTGGCACCGGAGTAGTTTTGTAGGTGTAGTAAGTTGCCGTGCCGGTTAAGTCATAACCGAAACCGTCAGCCACGCAGCCCCCCAGGGACTGCGCTACAAGAATAAGAAAAAAAACAACGCTAATTTTCATAGGAAATACAACGCCTTCCACCGGAAATATCAAAACAACGGGCACTGGGTGGACAAATAGAACCCGGCGCCAGCTCCTCAGAATCTCCCGGGCAGCTTGTTGGAGACGCAGGCGCATCTGGCACATGGGAGGAATGAGAGGAGTGTGAAGAGGGATAACCCCGGTATTCCGCATGGCGGGGAATTGGCGGGCTTACGGGATAAACCACTTGATTGCGCGTATCGGGGGTTCCACAACCCTCAAGGAATACACCCATCGACAAGGCAGAAATAAATATCGCAAACTTTTGCATGGTAGCGCTCCGTATCAGCACCGCGCGGACAGAGTCCACGCACTTTTAGATCCGGCTATTTCGCAACAGCTCCACACTGGGCTCAGCTACTGTCGTTAGTAAACCCGCAATATAGGGAAAAACCAGGCCATGGAGTCCTGCAAGCTATCTACGCAATCCGCCGCCTCGCATTCGCTTTTGGCGGTAAGGGGTTGTGGGTATTTTGTGTGATTACTGCCGACTTCCACAAAGCTGGCGCTTTGTCCGGCAGCCTCTGCCTCATAAAAGAAAGGGTCTTCGCCCTCCACTTCGTCCGCAGGCAAAAACAAGCAGCCCTGCATCGCAAATACCGCCACAAGCGGCAATGCGAATTTCCTTGTAGGTCCCATAATCCGACACCTCACATTTTCAGTGCTGCGATGATAGTAGCCTCTCTGACAGTCTAGCTGCCGAGGCATTAGCAGCCAGCATCCCAGAATCGATTTGCGCGTAAATCATCTTATTGTTGTTTTACGCGGCGAATATTTCATTTCCACTTAAAGGCTAACTTACTTATATGGAATGTAGGGAGCCTCTAAATAACTCCGTAATGCCTCTGCGGGTCTTGAAGGCTGCAGATGTTAGGCGCAGCTCGCCGCGAATGGCCCTAGCCCTTTGCAAGAGCTGCAACGCAGCAGATGCGGCCTTCAAGGCCCGCCCTTTGGGGCTTACAGAGCGATTCACACTCCGCGTTGCGACTTCTTGAAAGGTCTAGACACTCCTGCGAAGTCGCGCCTTGATTGTGAACCGCTCTGCATGCCAGAGGCATCACGGAATTATTCAGAGGCTCCCTAGTCCTGACTATAAAAAAAGCGGCCGATTGGCCGCTTTTTTTACTGACTTTAACTCGCTGACAATTACAGCAACAGTCTGCGTACATCCGCCAGCACGCTGACCAAATAAGTCATAAAGCGTCCGGCATCTCCGCCATTTACCGCGCGGTGATCGTAGGAGAGCGCCAAGGGCAACATTTGACGAGGCTCAAAGTCCTTACCGTTCCACACCGGCTTCATCGCCAGCTTGGAAACACCGAGGATACCAACTTCCGGAGAATTGACGATCGGGGTAAATCCGGTGCCACCGATAGCCCCCAAACTGGAAATGGTAAAGCAGGCGCCCTGCATCTCATTGGGCTTCAGCTTGCCATCGCGGGCTTTCAGGGCCATTTCAGTGGCCTCGGCCGCCAGCTCGTACAAGCCTTTCTTATCCACATCGCGGATAACCGGCACCATTAAGCCTTTGGGTGTATCTACTGCCATACCCACATGCACATAGTCCTTGCGCACAATGTGCTCGCCATCGTTGTGCAGGGACACATTAAAGCTCGGCTCTGCACGCAGGGCCGCAGCTACCGCTTTCAGCAGGAAAGGCACTGGAGTGAGCTTCACTCCGCGCTTCTCCGCCTCAACTTTCATGGACTTGCGGAAGGTTTCCAGCTCTGTGATATCCGCATCGTCAAACTGGGTGACGTGAGGCACGTTGAGCCAGTTGCGCGACATGTTGGCTGCGGTGATCTTGTGGATCTTGCTCATCGGCTCCACATTCACCGGGCCAAACTGGCTGAAGTCGATATCCGGCATCTTGGCGATACCGATTCCACCGCCGACACCAACCGCGCCGCTCTCAGCTTTCTTCACCTGCTCGCGGATGTAATTGTGCAGATCGTCCTTGGAGACCCGGTTTCGCGGGCCGGTAGGCTTCACCTTATTCAAGGTAACACCCAACTCGCGGGCCAGTTTGCGCACGGCGGGGCCGGCGTAAACCTGGGCTGCTGCGGTGAGGTTGCGCTCCAGCTGATAGTCTTTCTGCGGCACTGCCGGGGGCTCAACAGACGCAGCTGCCTGCTGTGGCGCGCTCTCGGCAGGCGCTGTCGCTGCAGGGGCTGCAGCTGTAACTGCGGGCTCGGCGGCACCTGCAGCAACTACTCTCAACACGCCCAGGGTGTCACCCGTGGAAACCTTATCGCCTTCTTTTACCGCGATAGAAACCACGGTACCGGCGCTGGGGGAAGGCACATCCATAGAGGCTTTATCGCCTTCCACCACAATCAGGGAGTCCCCCTCTTCAACCACATCACCGGGCTGTACACTGATCTCGATCACATCAACCGCATCAGCACCGCCCAGATCCGGGATCTGGATCGTTTCCTCTTTCGGCTCGCCGCTCGGCGTCGCCACAGGGGCTTCAGCCACAGGCTCTGCAACTGGTGCAGCTTCTTGCTTGGCGGGGGCCGCAGCGGGCTCCTCTGCCGGCGCTTCCGCCACATCGGTTTCGATTTCCCCAATCACGTCGCCTTCAGAGACCTTATCGCCCTCTTTCACGCTGATGCTGAGGATTTTGCCAGCCACTGGGGCTGGCACATCCATGGAGGCTTTATCGCCCTCCACCACAATCAGTGAATCCTCTTGCGCGACGGTATCGCCGACAGCAACAGAAATTTCAATCACATCCACCTGATCGGCACCACCGAGATCAGGCACTTTAATGACTTGTTTTGCCATAGGAGTTCTGCCTTCTCTTAGCTGATGCGCGGGTTAACTTTTTCGGCGTCGATATTGAGCTTCACGATTGCTTCCGCAACCTCTTTCGCATCAATAACGCCCTGCTTGGCCAAGCCGTTCAGTGCGGCAATTACCACGTAGTTGCGATCCACTTCGAAGAAGCGACGCAGCTGCTCGCGGCTGTCACTGCGGCCGAAACCATCGGTACCCAGGGTGGTCAGTTCACCGTCGATAAATTCGCGCAGTGGTTCCACATAGGAACGGATGTAGTCGGTGGAGGCGATAACCGGGGAGGTATTGCCTTCGAACTGCTCAGTGATCCAGGCTTTGCGCGGCTCGGCTTCCGGGTGCAGCATATTCCAGCGCGCCACATCCTGGCCTTCACGGGCCGATTCCACAGCGGAGGTGAGGCTCCAGACATCGGAGGTCACACCGAACTGGTCGGCGAGGATATCCGCCGCTGCCAGTACTTCGCGCAAAATAGTACCGCCACCAATCAGCTGTACATGTTTCTTCGCCGCTTTGCCCTTGGCCCCTTTCTTGACGTTGGACTGCAGTTTGTAGATACCGCGAATAATGCCCTCTTCCACGCCCTGAGGCATTTCCGGCTGCAGGTAGTTTTCGTTCTCGATAGTGATGTAGTAGAAGAGGTTCTTCTGCTCTTCGTACATCTCTTTCAAGCCGCGCTGCATAACCACCGCCAGCTCATAACCGTAAGCCGGGTCGTAGCTGCGGCAGTTGGGGATAGTGGAGGACAGTACGTGGCTGTGGCCATCCTGGTGCTGCAGACCCTCACCGTTCAAGGTGGTACGGCCAGCAGTGGCACCGATCAAGAAGCCGCGCGCCTGCATATCGCCAGCGGCCCAGGCCAGGTCGCCGATACGCTGAAAACCGAACATGGAGTAGTAGATATAGAAAGGCACCATCGGCACGCCGTGGTTGCTGTAGGCAGTAGCCAACGCCATCCAGGTGGACATAGCACCGGCTTCGTTGATGCCCTCTTCCAACACCTGGCCTTTCTTATCTTCCTTGTAATACATGATCTGGCCGTGATCCACCGGGGTGTAGCGCTGCCCCTGGGAGGAATAGATACCCAGCTGGCGGAACAGGCCTTCCATACCAAAGGTACGGGCTTCATCGGGAACGATCGGCGCGATGTTCTTGCCGATATTCTTGTCTTTTACCAAGGCCGCGATAGCGCGGACAAATGCCATGGTGGTGGAGATTTCGCGCTCACCGGAACCTTTGGTCAGTGCGCTGAAAGCATCGAGACCGGGGACTTCCAGTTTCGGGCACTCAACCGGGCGACGGGGAACCGGGCCGCCCAGGGCCTTGCGGCGCTCCGCCATATATTTCATTTCCGGGCTGTCCGGAGATGGGCGGTAGTAAGGAACTTCTTCCAGCTCTTTATCGGTGAGCGGAATGGCAAAGCGATCGCGGAAACGCTTGAGGGAATCCAGGTCCAGCTTCTTCACAGAGTGGGTGTCCATCGCCGCTTCGCCGGCGGAGCCTAAGCCGTAACCTTTAACCGTTTGCGCCAGGATCACGGTGGGCTGGCCTTTGTGGGCCATCGCCGACGCGTAAGCTGCGTAGACTTTATAGGGATCGTGGCCGCCGCGATTGAGCTTCATAATCTCATCGTCGGACATATCCTTAACCAGCTCTAGCAACTCCGGGTATTTGCCGAAGAAATGCTCGCGGGTATAAGCGCCGCCGTTGGCCTTGAAGTTCTGCATCTCGCCATCGACCACTTCGTCCATGACTTTCTGCAACAGGCCTTTGTCATCTTTCTCCAGCAGCGGATCCCATAGGCGGCCCCAGAGTACTTTGACAACATTCCAACCGGCACCTCGGAATACGCCTTCCAGCTCCTGCACGATCTTGCCGTTGCCGCGTACCGGGCCGTCCAGACGCTGCAGGTTACAGTTAACCACGAACACCAGATTTTCCAGTTGCTCGCGGCCGGCCAGGGAAATTGCGCCCAGGGTTTCCGGCTCGTCACACTCACCGTCACCAAGGAAAGCCCACACTTTGCGATCGCCGCGCGGGGACAGGCCGCGGGCAGACAGGTAGCGCATAATGTGCGCCTGGTAAATCGCCTGGATCGGCCCCAATCCCATGGAGACCGTGGGGAACTGCCAGTACTCTGGCATCAGCCAGGGGTGCGGGTAAGAGGACAGGCCATTGCCGTTCACTTCGCGACGGAAGTTGTCCAGCTGCTCTTCATCGAAGCGCCCTTCCAGGTAGGAACGGGCATAAATACCCGGTGCGCTGTGGCCCTGGAAGAAAATCAGGTCGCCGCGCTCCTCTCCCTCATTGCCACGGAAGAAGTAGTTAAAGCCCACATCGTAGAGTGTCGCCGCAGAGGAGAAACTGGAGATATGGCCACCGAGGCCATCGTCATTCTGGTTGGCACGTACCACCATCGCCAGGGCATTCCAGCGAATCAGGGAGCGAATGCGGCGCTCCATAAATAAGTCGCCAGGCATACGCTTTTCCGCATTGGGCGGAATGGAATTGCGATAGGGAGTGGTGATTGCCGCAGGCAATTGTACGCCTACATCGGTAGCGCGGTCAGACAGCTGCTTCAGGAGGAAGGCTGCGCGTTCTTTGCCGCTATAGCGGATAACCGCTTGCAGCGCGTCCAGCCACTCCTGCGTTTCGAGGTTATCGGTATCTTCGTGCATCAAGTGCTCCTCGGCGAATTAGGCGACGTCGAGTCGGTCTATTTCTCAAAAATCGGTACGCGGGCAAACTACAGCGCGAGCAAAAAAAGCTTCCTTTTTTTCTTGGTTCCGCCAATTCACCAACTTTGTTGGCGTAAATGCAAAGTTTGTGAATCTTTACTCGAATATGACGGTGAGGAAAGCGGCGCAATTGATTGCCGCAAGTGCCTAGTTTGACTGTGATTATTTGTTCCGGGGCCCGCGCAGACTGGCGGACAAAACCCCATCCCCGGTTGTTAGCGGAGGGAATTGTAGTATTACTACAAAAAATTTTCCAGATAGGACGGTTAGTAACAAATAAAACAAAAGAGCAAAACAATTATTTGCCGTTTGGCCGTTTCACCGGAACATTTAGTGGAATTTTTGAGAAAATGAACTACAAAATCGAGTCTCAAACAAAGACATCAGTCACAGCTGAACCAGCTCCCCACCGGGTTGATATTCAGCGTAGACCAAGTAACGCAGCGGGCCACCAGCCGCCAGGGCATTAAAGGGGTAACAAGTCACCAGCAATAAACCCCGCTCGGCAAAGATCGGCAAACGCTCTCTCTCACTGTCCACAATTCGCATTTCCGCAACCCGATAAGTATGCCAGCGTCCGCGTTTATCCTGCAGGTAAATGGAGGTACCCCGCCTGACACGCTCTAATCCCGCAAAGTGAGTATCCCGGTGTGCGGCAATAACCGTGGTGCGAGGCTCGCCAGGATTGCCGGACCCAGCTAAGAGACCAGGGCCGAAAGCCAACGCCTGGCCACTACCGCCGCTGAGAACAACTAATGGCGACTGCCCTTCCAACTTTAACTTGGCCACGGGCCAGGTGTCCGCCCAGGGCCAGGGCTTTTGCAGAGCCCCGCCCTGTAGCTGTTCTTCCCAAGCACTATTAATCAACACTTGGGCCAATTCTGCCTTGGCCAGGAGCCAGCTGGCGGAACCCAGCTGCCACAAGCCCGTTCCCAAGCAAAGCATAAAGAGCAGTGAGCGAGCCACGCTTACACACCTCCCCATTGCAGAGGATTAGCGCCGCTGGGTTGACGGGGGTCCGGTAAAACCCTTCGCAAGAAGGAGCGCAGGGCTCGGGTCAAGTTGCTGCGCAAGGCCCGACCGCGCTGGAAGATCGCCGCAAACATCAACAATACCGCCGCTGCCAATAACTGCCCGTAGAGACCTGTAGCAGTTTGCGGATAGGCCTGGCGCTGTAGCACTTGCCCTTTAGCCACCATATTGGTGACCGAGCTGCGAGATAACTTCTCTTCAGCGCTGCGTACAACTTCCTCTTCGACTGCAACAAAACTGGTGTAGGGGCTGGCAAGTTGATGCCTCAGTGCAATCTGTAAAATCTGTTCGCGCAGAGCCAGGCCCGCATCCGACTGCTCTCCAGACTGAAGCTGCCGGTCTCGCAGAGAATCTATCTTGCTGCGAGCCCAAACACTGCCGATGCCTGAAGTATCGCTACCACTCTCTACTTTCAGAGCGAGTTTGCGCACAAACTGTTTACCTGCCATTCGGCCCCGCAGCTGAATATCTCCCTGCAAAAGATCACCCTGTACCTTGGCCACCAACTGCATAGGCTCACCGTTATAGAGATCGGGGATGCGCTTGGGGTAGGCATCCGCGACGACTCCCTGGGGCCAACTGAGTTGCAGGTCTGTAGCCATAGGATTTTCCAACTTGGCGAACAGAGCCTGCATACGCTCGCGAACTTCGGAAATATCACCGATGGTGACGAAAGTACCGCGTCCAAACTGAGCAGCTTTGCGCATAAAGTGGCTATTGGGAGCCGAACCAATACCCACAGTAAACAGCCGGGCGTTATGCAAGGACTGGCTAATTAACTCGAACAGGGCCCGCTCATTGCCCACCGCACCATCTGTAATAAATACGACTTGCTGAACGGTACTGGTGTCATCCTGCATTTGCTGACCGAATGCCATTCGCAAGGCCGGCGCCATTTCTGTACCCCCCTCGGCATTCAGTTTTTCGATTTCCTGGCGCGCACGGCGGATATTCTCCGCGCTCGCCGCTATAGGTCGCGGGAAAAATGCGCGGGTTGTACTGTTAAACTCAATAACGTTAAAGCGATCATTGCTATGCAGGCGAGACAGTGCCAGGGTAAGACTCTCCTTCGCCTGGCGAATAGAATTGCCAGACATGGAGCCGGAAGTATCGATCACATAAATCACTTCCCTCGGTAAACGCTGCGCGGCAGTACCGTCGCTGGGTGGCAGCAGCATGACCTGTAGATAAGCACCAGCCTGCACTTCTGCCCCCTCTTGTGCCGTGATTTTCTCGCTAAACAGCGCCGCCCGCGGCATAGCAGAAGTACGCGGCTGCCAATTCAATAAGAAATCCCGATCCATTGCAGCTGTTTCATCGCGCAACTGAATCCGGTAGCGACCGTCACCTCGGTTATCAATATCAATCTGGTGATAGGGGCTATCGATTTTTGCTAGCGGCAGTCCGCCATGCAGATCCACCTCGATAGAAATATTATGTCTACCCAATGCCTGTAGCTCCTGCGCTGGCTGCATAAACGGAGTTATCGCCGCAGCATCCGGCACCTGGTCAGTGGGCAGAGCCCAGCCACTACTCTCTGCCACCAACTCCAGCTCATCGCCATTCAATGCCTGGGAGGGTATTGGCTTGCCCGGGATATAACGCGGGGTCAATGTCGTGGGCATACGCAGTGAAAAGACGCCGCTGTCATAATTGACCGGCTGCAAGTAGCGGATATGAATTTGCACCATCTCATCGGGGGCAATATTAGCCACTTTATTAGTGAACAGATTTGGGCGCTGCTGCTCTAGAAGTGCTGCACGCTTACCCGCCGCACGAGCAGCCTTATAAATCTTGGAGGCTTCTTTTCGCTCGCGCACCTTACCGACAATACGGCGCTCACCCACTTGAATTTCAAGCCCCGCCACCGCAGCTTGCTCGGGAAGCGGCAAGGCGTACACCGCTTCCTGCCAGCCTTCGGTGGTATTCTTGAATTGCTGCTGAAGCTCTACTTCCGCTACCAGACCCCGCACGGAAATACTGACCTGACTTTTCAGGTGCACCGCTGGAATGTACGTTCCGGACTCATTGTCAGTAAAAAGTAAGTCCCCCCCTTTACATCATCCAGGGTAACTGTCTCGGTGAACTCCTGCTGAATCGCACCACCCACAGAGGGAAGCTCCTGGGCATTGACCTCTGCCCCGATTGCAGCAATGACTACCGCCAATACCACCACAACAAATAACAACCAGCGCCCAGCACCACCAGTTTTCTGGCGGCGACGATAGTATTCCTCTGTCGGCAACATCAGATCGTCTTTATGGAACCGCTGCCCGAATAACATCACCCTGTTCACTCACTTACCTCCACTTTTAAATTGGATGTTGAAGTTATTAAACAGAGGGAAGCGGGCGAAAGGCGACAGGAATACGAACACAAAACAGGAGGAATTGTGGCGAATTATGGCAGGCATAAAAAAACCGGCGAAAACGCCGGTTTTTTGCAGTTCGACCCAGATTAGTCGACCAGACCGTAATCCTTGCGGAGAACTTCAAGCAATTCCTCTTTGGGATTATCAGATATCTCCAATTTCGTACCAATAATCTTCTCAGCAATACCAATATAAGTATTAGAGAGATCCATCAGCATAGATTCTGGCAGTTCGTTATCACGAGCTAAAGCCGAGCGCTCATCCATGCGATCTTTGTTCAACAGGATATCGGCATCGGGGAAGTAGTTGAGCAGCGCCTGACGAAAACCCTCTTTGGATTTCTCCACAACCTTACCCGCGCGATACTGTTCGCCGTCCCAGATACGGGAGGAGTCCGGGGTGCCCACCTCGTCCATATAAATCAGCTTCTCTTCACCATTGGCATCGGTGACATAGCCGAATTCAAACTTGGTATCGACAAAAACCTGGTCGAGCTTTTCCAGCTCGGCGGAAATCAAATCAAAACCTTCTTTCAGCAACTTCTCGTACAGATCGATATCGCCTGCATTGCGGAAGCCGAAGGCTTCGAAATTGTCTTCGATATTCTTGCGGGTGACATTGACATCGTCCGCTTCCGGTACACCGGGGATACCCTTGAGAATACCTTTACTGGAGGGGGTAATGAGTAATTCAGGCAGCTTCTGGTCTTTTTGCAAGCCATCAGCAATCTCGATACCGCAGAACTCCCGCTCACCCTTCTCATAGGAACGCCACATGGAGCCGGTGATGTACTGACGGGCGATCGCTTCGATCATAACCGGGCGCGCCTTCTGCACGATCCACACCAGCGGGTGCGGGATATCCAGAATGTGGCTATCGGCGAGGCCCTGCTCTTTAAACAGTTTGAACCAGTGGTTGGAAATAGCATTTAGTGCTGCGCCCTTGCCTGGTACGCCATGCATGCCGCCTTCGCCAGTCCAGATACAGTCGAACGCGGAGATACGGTCGGAAATCACCATTACCGCAAGTGGAGTGTCAGGAGAAACCGGGTAGCCCTTCTCCTCAATCAGGCGGCGGCTGTCTTTCTCGCTCAGCCAGTATACGGAACGGACCTTGCCACTGTGGATAGGCTTGTCGGTGCGGATCGGCAGGTCATTATTGACCGCTAGAACTTTGTCAGCCAGGCTCATGGGCTCTCACCTATTTGAAGGGATCAAATAAAAGAAAGCGCGGCATTCTAGCAAATGCCGCAGCCTACAGACAAAGAAAGATATCGGGCAATTACTCCGAGCTACGCCGGGCCTCCCATTCTACCTGGTGCTCATGGGTAGGCCAGGCACTCATAATGGCCTTGAGCAAGGTCGCCAGGGGAATTGCAAAGAAGACGCCCCAGAAACCCCAGATGCCGCCAAAGAACAGCACCGCGAGGATAATGGCAACCGGGTGCAGGTTAACTGCCTCGGAGAACAGCAGTGGTACCAGTACGTTGCCATCGAGCAGTTGGATAATGCCGTAAGTCATCATCAGGTAGAGAAATTCATTACTCCACCCCCACTGGAAAAGCCCAATAGCCGCAACGGGGATAGTGACAACCGCTGCGCCGATATAAGGAATCAACACACTGAAACCCACGGCGACTGCCAGCAACAGGGCGTAGTTCACCCCCAGTAGCAGAAAGGCGGCATAACTGACAGCAGCCACAATGCCAATTTCTATCACCTTACCGCGCACATAATTGGCCACCTGATCATTCATCTCATGCCAAATCTGGTGGAGCATAGGACGTTCTTTGGGCAGGAAAGAGGTGCACCAGCGGATCAGCTGTTCCGCATCCTTAAGGAAGAAGAACACCAGGATCGGCACCACTACAACGTAAATCAGCAAGCCGGCAAAAATGGGTAGGTTGGTAAGGGAGAAGGCCAGCAGCGTCTGCCCCAGGCCGCCCAATTCGCTGCCAAGGGTATTGAAAATTTCATCGATCTGTCCGGCCGAAATTAATCGTGGGTAGCGCTCAGGAAGTAACAATAAAAGCTCCTGCCCGCGCTGTACCATATTGGGCAACTCTGCCCCAAGCCGCACCAACTGACGCCAGATAATAGGCAGCACCACAAATAACAGGGCCACAATAGTGCCCACCAACACCAAACAGGACAGGGTAACCGCCAGCCAGTGGGGAACACGCCAGGACTTCAGTTTTTGCACCATTCCCTGCATCAGGAAGGCGATCACCAGCGCGGTGAATACCGGGGCCAGCACGGCGCCCAGAGTCGCCAGGACCACCAGGGCCAGGGTCAAAATCAAAACCAGAAGCACCACTTCTTCCTGACTGAAGTAGCGGTTCACCCAGCCTTTTACAATCGATAACATAGACTCTCGGGATTTATCTTTATTCATTTGCCAGCGTACAGCCAATATTGAAAGGTATGATTACGTCGCTCAGCGCGGAGCAGGGACCGGCCACTCAAAGACGCAAAACTGTGGAAGTCTCGCCAGGACCCTTCATCAGTGGCCAGTACACAAAGCAGCGTTCCCTCTGGGTATTCCCGCAATGCCCGGCGCATGGCCAGTAACGGTTGTGGGCAGGGCAGATTTCTTGCATCCACAATAGTGGCCGTATCCCAGTTCGGTATCTGGGTATCGGGCTGATTGTTAGAAGAAGTTACTGACATTGCCTTTTTAGTCACAAACCAGAATTGCCGGGGATTATAGCGCGAACCAGACGCCATAACCCGCGCAGGCTTTACGCTTTTTAACTTTCCGCCTGGCGCAAGTGTGAACCTTTTATGGTCCACTGAGTCCAATCCTCGACAGTCCAACGGGGTAGCGTATAGAGTTGGACTATAGATCCTTCAAGGACAGACCGAGCAGTAATCAAGATGACTGATTCCAAAAGCAGCCTGCTTCACAGGACACGCCCTACAACTATCCTCCATCGAATTCGCGCTGGGCTAAGTACCCTGAGTATGGGTTTTTTACTTGGTACTGCACCGATTGCAGCTGTAGCCGATAGCGACGAGATCCGACTCCCAGAGCTCGGAGACAGGACGAGCGGCGTAGTCTCCCACACCCAGGAAAAAGAGCTGGGCCAGATGTGGCTGCGTATGTTTCGCAGTCAGGTTCGTACCTCCAGAGATGCGCTAATCCAGCAGTATGTCGAAGGCATGGTCAAAGAGCTCGCTGAGTACAGCCCGCTGGAAGATAAAGAAATTGATGTTGTCGTAGTCAACAATAAAACTATGAACGCCTTTGCGGTACCCGGTGGGGTCATGGGGGTTCATACCGGCCTGTTTCTATTCGCAGAGAGTGAAGACCAATTTGCATCGGTGGTTGCCCATGAATTGGCTCACCTTAGCCAACGTCACTACGCCCGCTCTCTGGAAGCACAACGCAACAGCACAATACCCACTCTAGCGGGCATGCTCGGCGCCCTGGTTCTAGCAGCTACTGCTGGCGGTGAAGCCGGGATCGCAGCCATGACTGCCACCCAGGCTGCAGCCATGGACAATCAGCTGCGCTTCAGTCGTAAAAATGAACATGAGGCCGACAGGGTCGGTATTGAAACACTGGCTAAATCCGGACGCGACCCAGAGGCTGCCGGTGAGATGTTCGAGCAAATGCTCAAGGCAACACGCTATTATCAGCGCCCACCAGATTTTCTCCTCACTCACCCCGTTACAGAAAAACGTATCGCTGACGCCAAGCTGCGCGCTCAGCGCATGGCAGAAGTGGCGCCCAGCGATAACCTCGATTATCACCTGATGCGTGCTCGAGTACGCCTCGCTACAGAACCAACACCTCAGCAAGCAGTAAAACGCTTCAGCGCAGAACTGAATGGCATTAATGATAACGAGGATGCAGCCCGCTATGGCTTAGCCCTGGCCCAGATTGCCGCCGGCAAGCCTGACTCAGCACTGGATACTCTTCAGCCCCTATTGGATAAAACCCCCTCCAAAGCCACTTTTGTCTTGGCTAGGGCAGATATTGATCTGGTGCGAGAAGACTACAGCAGTGCCACCAAGCGCCTGCAGTGGGCCCTCGATCGCAACCCGGGAGACCATGCCTTAATCATGGGCCTCGCCAATGCCCACTTTAAAGCCGGCAACTACCTGGCTGCAGAGCGCCTGCTGGCGAAATATAGCCGTACGCGGAAGAAAGACCCGGCAGTATGGTATCTACTGGCGGAGACTCACGGATTGGCCGGAGATATTGTTGGCGTGCACGAGGCCCGGGCTGAGTATTACATCCTCAACGGCATATTCGACAAGGCTATTCAGCACCTGCGCCATGGAATTCGCATGTCAAAAGACGATTACCAAGTCAATGCTATCCTGGAACAGCGCCTCAAAGATGTGCTGAAAATGCAGGAAAGAATCGAGGAGCTGTAACTCCCCCAACGAAAAAGAGCGGCCACTGGCCGCTCTTTTTGTTTACTCACCGCTACTCCCCCGAGAGCTAACCTTTGCGGAAATCCAACATCCGCTGCAGCGGGATCATCGCCTTGCGCCCCAGCTCCGGGTCCACAAAGATCTCATTATCCCCACGCTCCAGTACACCGCAGAGGTTCTCCAGAGAGTTCATCGCCATCCAGGGGCAATTAGCACAGCTGCGGCAAGTGGCTCCAGCACCAGCAGTTGGCGCCACCATTAGCTCTTTGTCTGGGCACTCCTGCTGCATCTTGTAGAAAATGCCCTGGTCGGTAGCCACAATAAAGCGCTTCTCTGGGCGGGTCTTGGCAGCATTAATAATCTGCGAGGTAGAACCCACCACATCGGCCAGCGCTACCACAGGGGCGGGAGATTCAGGATGCACTAGAACCACAGCATCCGGATAGAGGGCCTTTAGGTCCTCAACCCCCTTGGCCTTAAACTCTTCATGCACAATACAGGAACCGTCCCATAACAGTACGTCCGCGCCGGTTTCCCGCTGGACATAGCCGCCGAGGTGCTTGTCAGGTGCCCAAAGGATTTTTTCGCCATTGGCATCCAGGTGATCCACTACATCCAGTGCAATACTCGAGGTCACCACCCAGTCCGCCCTGGCTTTTACCGCAGCAGAAGTATTCGCATAAACCACCACAGTGCGGTCCGGGTGCTGATCGCAGAAGTCAGAGAACTCTTGCGGAGGACAGCCGAGATCCAGGGAGCAAGTTGCCTCAAGGGTCGGCATGAGTACTTTCTTGTTCGGGGTAAGGATCTTGGCGGTCTCACCCATAAACTTTACCCCGGCTACCACCAGGGTGTCTGCCGAGTGCTGAGCGCCAAAACGGGCCATTTCCAATGAGTCAGAAACGCAGCCGCCGGTTTCCTCCGCGAGGGCCTGAATCAAAGGGTCGGTATAGTAGTGTGCGACCAATACTGCATTCTGTTCTTTCAACAAGCGCTTGATGCGCTCGCGCCATTCTTGCAGCTCTTCTTCGCTATATTGAGACATTACCGGCTCCGCCAGGTGCGCTTGCACCAAAGAGCGAGAATCTACCTTGTCTGCGGCAATGGACTTATGAGTCATGACTAACTTCCAGTCGCGGAAAAGCGCGCATTATAGCGCAATGAAACGACACCACCACGCACCCTTTCGACAGCAATTTTAATCTGGCGTTACAGGCAAAATAGGCCGAAGGAATTCAACCTGGTCACCTCAGAAAGTACACATTTCGGCAACAGGACTGCTATGGAGATATTGGATACCGTGATAGTTGGGGCTGGGGTATTAGGACTTGCCTGCGCCTACCAATTGAGCCGCGCAGGCCGAAAAGTGATGGTACTGGAGCAACACAATGCCATTGGAACTGAAACCAGCTCGCGCAATAGTGAGGTTATTCACGCAGGCCTCTACTATCCAACAGACAGCTTGAAAGCCCGTGCCTGTGTTAACGGTAAATCCATGCTGTACCAATTTTGCCAAGAATACGCAGTGCCCCATAAGCAAATCGGCAAACTGGTAGTCGCCACCGATAAAGCACAGCTGCCGCAACTCCGAGCCCTCAAAGCCCAAGGGGATACGAACAACGCCGGGGGACTTCGTTTACTGAACACTAAAGAGGCTTTATCTATGGAGCCAGAATTACAGTGTGCCGGGGCCATTTACTCACCGACGACAGGCATTATCAACAGCCACAGCCTGATGCTGGCTCTTGAAGGCGCCACGGAGTCCAAGGGAGGCGAAGTCATACCTGCGAGCAGGGTTGTACGCATTGAAATATCCAGTGGCACCTGCCAGCTGGTGATGAAGGATGGCTACAGACTGACGGCCCGCAACCTCATCCTGGCCGCAGGCCTTCACACCAGCTCACTGATGGGCACAGTAAACAGCGAAGTTATAAAGCGAGAAATTCCCACCACGTATTTTGTTAAGGGCAGTTACTTTACCCAGTCAAGTAAGGTGCCTTTTTCACATTTAATTTACCCTCTACCTGAAAGTGCCGGTCTGGGTATTCACCTCACTCTCGATTTGGCTGGAGGGGCGCGGTTTGGCCCAGATGTGGAGTGGGTTAAAACCATTAACTACCAAGTAGATCCGGGCAAGCGGGATAAATTCTATAGCAGCATCCATCGCTACTGGCCCGGGTTAGAAAGCAATACGTTGCAGCCTGGCTATGCCGGTATTCGCCCAAAGATTGTTCCCCAAGGCGCCCCCACTGGTGATTTTCAGGTTTTTCATAAAAAGCTAAGCAACAGTGCGCAGCTAATGGCATTCTTTGGTATCGAATCTCCCGGTCTGACCTCTTCACTCTATCTGGGAGAGATGATTTCAAAGATTACCGACTAACCCATTACTTATCGCGTGAATACGCATTGTAATCGCGACAATTTTACAATCACAAGAAAGCCAGAATGGAAGTGACTAGAGAGGAAAGAAAACGCTTCAGTATCAACCAATCATTTGGTTATCGCTAAAATACAACTCGATCTACTTGAAAACGAATTCTTTACCTCCAACTTTTCGTATAAGCACATCAATTTTCTGATAGCAAAATATTACTGCATAATTATACCCGTGTTACTTGTACCTAGCTGAGTAGCCGAGGCTGTCTGAAAATCATTAAGCTGGGTGGTAGTGTGGGTATTTAAAGATCCATTTTGGCTGATGGTACTAACACTGCCCAAAGTACCCATTTGAGAGACATCGATCGTATTCATATCTCCATCCTGGGTGATAGTGATATCCGATGAAACTACATCCATTTGCAATACGGTTAGCGAGTTTTGCGTACCAATTTGCGAGGTGGTGACACTGCTGAGATCTACCAGGGTATCCTGAGCGACATCTGCGTCATTGCTCGTACCCGACTGGAAAATATCAATAGTACTACTAGAGATAAGGCCATCCTGTTCAGCATTTACCATATTAGTTGAGCCATCTTGATCCGCCATTATCACGCTGAGTGAGATTGGACCATCTATTTGCATCAATTGAGCACTATTACCGTCACCGGCTTGAAATACTGATGCGGTTGATGAATCTACAAGAATATTTTGGGTGATCTCAGTACTATTCGAGCTACCACTTTGTACAACAGTAGCTGTGGAAAAGGATATTTCTTCTTCTTGAACAACTTCTACCTCATTCATATCACCAGTCTGGCTGACAGTGACAAAACTTTGGGAAACCTGGTCTGTCTGCTCTACAAACAATTCATTATCTGTACCATCTTGCGAAGTATTAATACCACTTCCAGAGACTACATTCGACTGGTCTGTACTCGCCTCATTGCTGGTGCCAGATTGAGTTATGCTGGAAGTGCTGGATGAGACATTAATAAACTGGTCAATGTCAGCATCGTTGGAAGTACCAATCTGTAAAATATTCGCAGATACGGACGATGTCTCAAACTGATTAGCGTCTAAAACATTCTGATCTCCAACTTGACTAAAGGACATGATACTGGAAAAGACCGAAGTAGATTGCTCCGCATCAACATCATTCATATCGCCGCTTTGGGTCGCATTAATAGCACTTGAATCGGTAGCGTCTTCCTGATCTAGATTTACCCTGTTCGAATCGCCGACCTGAGACGAAAATATTGTGCTAAAAGTAACCTGCGTATCTTGCCTGGATTCAAATTCATTATCTGTGCCTATCTGTGTTGCCGAGATAGAGCTACTGTCGATTACATTCTCTTGTATCGTTTCCGCATCATTCATATCTCCCTGTTGAGTAATAGCTGTAGTAGCCAAATTAACATTCGTATCTTGAATCGACATCGCATCATTGTCGTCGCCAATTTGTATATGCGAAATCAGGCTGTCGGTAGTATTATTTACTTGCTCCGCATCAGAGACATTTCCCGTTCCGTCTTGAATAACCACAATCTGATTATCAGTAACCGTGGGATCTGATTGATTAATTGTGGCCATATTGAGGATTCCCTGCTGGGAAACATCACTTACGTTGCTGTCTGCGGCTACTCCACAGTGTATTACTGCCAATATGGCAGCAGCTAAAGGCTTGATAAATCTCACGAGAAATTCCTTTTAAATAAAAAACCCTTAACAAACTATAGATACAAGACTACCTCCCAACAAACAAAAGAGCTCCCAATTTAAAAACATCAACCTTCGCTTATCGTCTCAAAGGATTATCGTAACTCTTACTGGAGGATAGTCCCCACATTTGACATACCATTTTGTGTTGCGGATGCAGTTTGGAAATTATTTAACTGGCTAGTAGTATGATCATTTAAAGTGCCAACTTGAATTGTGTTGCTGGTACTATTTGACGCGCCCATCTGAGTAACATCACTCGAATTCATATCACCATCTTGAGTAATAGAGATATTTAACGAAACAACATTAACTTGTAAAACCGTCAAGGAGTTACTCGTACCGATTTGTGAGGTTGTGACGCTACTGAGTTCAACAAAAGTATCCTGTTCTACATCTGCATCGTTAGATACTCCTGACTGCGCAATATCAATCGTGCTACTAGAGATAAGCCCATCTTGCTCCGCATCCACCGTATTGGAAGAGCCATTTTGATCAATACTGACTGTACCGAATGAAATCAGGCCATCGATCTGCAATACCTGAGAATCATTGTTATCACCGGTTTGAACAACCGCGGTAGAACTGGAATCTACCAAATTACTTTGATTGATTTCAGCATCATTCATACTGCCATTTTGCACAACCCCGGCAATCGTTGAAGAAACTTCGCCCTCCTGGTCCACATCGACCTCATTCATATCCCCCGTTTGATCAACGCTGACCAAGCTAAGAGAAACTATTTCCTCCTGATCTACTAAAAGACTGTTGTCCGTCCCATTTTGGCTGACACTAATGTTACTGGATATAACTTCACTTGATTGATCCACGCTAGCATCATTATCAGTACCCGACTGGGAAATGGTGGCCGTACTGGAAGAGATATCTCCAAACTGGGCTATATCTGCCTCATTGGAGGAACCTAGCTGGGTAATAGATCCTACTGTTGCAAATATGGTATCAAAGTGATCAATATTCGCATCATTCTCACCCCCAATCTGATTTAAGATAATCGTACTCGATGAAACAGTACTCGCTTGTTGAGCATCAGCATCGTTCATATTTCCATCTTGAACCGTGGTAATGGTGCTAGTAGTAACAACATCCTCTTGGTCAATTTCAATCACATTGGAACTACCAATCTGCGTGGAGTTAATAGAGCTCAAAGTGATATCTGTATCCTGCTGCCCTGCAAATTCATTACCCGTCCCTGACTGAGTGGCGACGATGGTACTAGATTCAACACCGGTCTCCTGAATAGTCTCCGCTTCATTCATATCACCTATTTGAATAACAGTTGCCTGGCTGGAGATAACTGTTCCTTCCTGCACCAAATCCGTGAAGTTTGTATTACCAACTTGAGTTGCAGTTAAACCAGAAAATTCAATAAGTGTGTCCTGAAATAACTCAGCATCATTCGCATCTCCTTGTTGAGTCGTAGAAATCAAGCCGACATTGGTATCATTGGCTTGAGCCGAAATCGCCTCATTATCGTCACCAATCTGTATATGTGTAATTAAACTATTAGTCGTCCCTGTCACCTGCTCCGCCTCAGATGCATTGCCAGAACCTTCCTGGATAACCACTATCTGATTTCCTTCAGTAGTTGCGTCAACTTGGTTGAGCGTAACCATATTTAGAGTGCCCAACTGAGTCACATCACTTGAATTATTATCAGCGGAAACCACGGTATGGATAATGGCCAACATCGCTGCGGCTAATGCCTTTAATAAATTCATTGAAAATCCCTTTCAAATACAAATTGAATTTATAACCTTGAGCTCTAACCAGCACTAATGGAGAGCCCCCCTAAAAGCCCACTACTACTATTGAACAATATTTCCCTGGTTGCCCGTCCCTATCTGAACAGCCGTAGCCACCTGTCCGTCATTTGTCTGACTTGTAACATGAACATTAGAGGTTCCCACTTGAGTAATAGTGGCTAATCCAGTGCTTAACCCCGACTGGGAAACCTCCGCATAATTCATATCACCACTTTGGAAGGTGGTAATAGAGGAAAATAGGGCAAAGCCCTGCGCTACCAACGCCTCATTGAGAGTTCCATCTTGATCAACACTGATAAAACTCGATTCAGTCAGGTCCCCCTGAAATAAGTCGGCACTATTTTCACTTCCAAGTTGATTAATTAGCCCAGTGCTATTGAGCGTAAAATCCTCATGGAGCGCCAGTGCAAAGTTCATTGTCCCGTTCTGAGTAACAGCGACAGTACCCTGTATTCCCCCCACATCCACCTGGGCTGCAATACCCTCATTATTTGAACCGGACTGGATAACAGTGGCGCTACCTGCTTCAACAAAATCATCTTGGACCACCCAGCCCAAATTACCATCGCCAGACTGGATAATTAGAGCCGTACTCTCTGAGACTTCTGCAATTTGTTCCAGGATTGCTTCGTTCATCAATCCCGATTGCTCAATCGTGCCGGTATTCAAATCTGTAAGGGCACCTTGTAAAACCGATGCCTGATGGGAATCTCCTATTTGAGTTATCGAGACGGTATTATTGGTACTGGTCGGATTAGACTGATCCACTGTTGCCAGATGCCCAACACCATCCTGATCAATATCTGTCGTATTATTGCCGCCCATAGAATGGCCACTAACAGCGAGCGCAGCTATTGCAGTAACTGAAGTCCAAATTTTCATTTAACTAATCCCTTGTACATAGATCTCACCCCTTCTGTTTAAACTCCAGGCGTAGCAAAACATTCCAGAAAATAATCTAAGTCAATTTAAATTAGAGTTAAAAGCCAAACCAGACAGGAGAGAGTCAATAGGAAGAGAACATGTAACTCCCTAAATAAATCACTCATATCTCAAACATAGGAATGAATAAAACACAAAAGAAAAACTGGGACTTTGCAGATACACGACAACTGCCGGTATTCATGCTGATATCGCAAAGCCCCAATTAAATCTATTGAAAAATAAATCCAATATTGGAAGTACCATTTTGCGTCGCGATTGCAGTTTGTGAATCTAGCATTTGCTCCGTTGTATGTTGATTCAAATCACCGATTTGAGTGGTTGTCGCCACACTAAGCATATTTCCCTGCTGGAGTACGCCCGCCATATTATCGGTACCATTTTGAAATATGGTGCCCGTAACTGAGGTGGCAGTAATTTGCCCCAACGTCGCATCATTCGTAGACCCTAACTGAGTAACCGTTGCAGAGGCAAAGAAGTTCCCCCAGCTTGCTGGGTAACGCCCATATTACCAGTACCAGATTGGCTCACTATGCCAACACTGGTATCTATACCAGTATCCTGAACACCACCACCAAAGTTACCATCCCCTACCTGAGTCACACTTACAGTACTATTGGCAACGCCATTCTGCTGTAGGGCCCCACCAAAGTTGCTGGTACCGGTTTGAGTAATTAGGACCGTACTTGAAGTAACTCCATTTTCCTGGTCTGACTCGATAGCATTCAAATCGCCTGACTGGATAGCAGTAACGGTGGAATTAAAAACCCCCATTAATTGCTCACTATCAAAGCTATTCTGGTTGCCAAACTGATCTGCTGACACCGAGCTAAATTCAACAACACTCTGCTGGGAAATCTGGGCCATATTGTCATCGCCAATTTGATTTAGGATGACACCACTTCCCAATATATCGAAGACCTGCCCCATTATGATCGCATCATTCATATCGCCAGTTTGAGTCACCGCGATACTAGATGCTTCGGTATCAGTCTGGGTGATGGTCATAAAGTTCATCTCCCCAGCTTGATTTAGTTCCTGGGTAGAACCAAGTGATTCAAGTTGCTCCGCTGTCGTATCGTTATTATTCCCAATTTGGTTAATTTCTAGCGAACTGGACTCAGTCATAAACTGCTGGAAAGACTCG
This sequence comes from Microbulbifer sp. VAAF005, assembly GCF_030012985.1. Classification (NCBI taxonomy): domain Bacteria; kingdom Pseudomonadati; phylum Pseudomonadota; class Gammaproteobacteria; order Cellvibrionales; family Microbulbiferaceae; genus Microbulbifer; species Microbulbifer sp. VAAF005. The sequence continues at coordinate 2,267,201 of NZ_CP120233.1, forward strand.
GCCATATTGCCATCACCCTCTTGGTAGTGGGTCATGGTATTACTTACGGCATCGCTCGCCTGGGTCGATGACGAAGAGTTTACATCGCCAATTTGGGTGACATCTATCAGGTTCCCTATAGCCGTAGGGTCAACCTGATTGGCGTTCGCTGTATTACCCACTCCCTGCTGATCTATTAACGTCGTATTATTACTGGCCATCGCACTTCCACTCACTGCGGCCAATATAACTAGAGCTACAGGCTTCAACTTCCTCATAATTCAATCCTTCATTAACTATTCAAGCTTTTCTTGGGACTCAAACTAGAGGGCCTCATCAACAACATCGATACCAATAGGCATGTCGGCGTAAGGCATGCGCAAAATCCAATTTAGCGCCATCCCTACTCCAAACCAAAGAGGTGTTAAAGCTCGCCAAACTCGAGCGCTGAGGCAATAAAATTGACACAGGCAATTATGCGAACAACAAATCCCAAGAGGAATTGACATGCACTGGCACAAGGTCACTTGCGATAATGAACGACTGAATATTTAGAAACTATTCTCAAATCGCTGATCATGGGCCGACCAACTACTGGGTAAGAGTTAACGATAAGCGGCGATACAGCTATAAGAAGGAAGTGGGGAAAAACTAGGAACAAAGTTTGGAATTAAATTTCTGTGCCACCGGTAGAGCTTTAATAACTCACTCTTAGCGGATCAAGTCATTCAACAACTAAGAAGATGACTCTCACTAGCCACTTATGTCGCTAATCTGGTGCTAGTAGTACCAGCGCTAGATGTGACATATCCCTTAGATGGATCCGGTCAAGATCTAGAAGCGCCTTAGTGATGAAATAAAATAGATCCAGGCGCACGAACAAATTATTTGCGTTGTCAGCACCTACTAAAAAGCAGCGCCAATAGTCGAGTGAAAATATTTAGCAAACAGAAATAGAAAATTAAATAGATTTTAGAGAAATCTAAGAGAAGTAATTATTACGGAAGTTGAGAAGAGATGGTGGGTCGTGCTGGATTCGAACCAGCGACCAATTGGTTAAAAGCCAACTGCTCTACCAACTGAGCTAACGACCCCCAGGATGGTTGGACTAACTTGGTAATGGTCCAACTTGGGTTGTTTTTACCTTCGCGCAGAAGTGTAAAAACTGGATGGGTTGCCTTGGGCATCCCTGTCGAAAATGGTGGGTCGTGCTGGATTCGAACCAGCGACCAATTGGTTAAAAGCCAACTGCTCTACCGACTGAGCTAACGACCCTTTTCGATGCCTCGTTGTGAGGAGCTGCGTATCTTACGGATCTATTTCGAAAAGACAATACCTAACTCAAAAAAAATCTAACAAATTTAAGGAGTTAGGTATTTGTTCAAAAAATTGGCGCCAACGGCCAATTAAGGTGCGTAGACCGTGGGGTCCTCCAGGCCGGCCTCTGTGAAGCCGGCAGCCCTCAGGCGGCAACTGTCGCAGCGACGGCAGGCAGCGCCATCTGGCAAGGCTTGGTAGCAGGACACAGTTAAACTGTAGTCCACCCCTAAGCGGGTCCCTTCTGTAACAATATCCGCCTTGCTCATGTCCATCAGTGGCGCTCGTATAGACAGTTTATTGCCCTCGACACCGGCCCTGGTAGCCAGGTTGGCCATCTTCTCGTAGGCCTCAATATATTCTGGGCGGCAATCCGGATAGCCGGAGTAGTCCACGGCGTTCACACCCACGAAAATATCCTGGGCGCCCAGCACCTCTGCCCAGCCCAGGGCAATAGACAGGAACACCGTGTTTCGCGCCGGCACATAGGTCACCGGAATACCGGAGGTTTCCTCTTCGGGTACTTCGATAGAGTCATCGGTCAACGCCGATCCGCCGATTGAGCGCAGGTCGAGCTTAACCACCTTGTGCTCAACGGCCCCCAAGTCCTTCGCCACCTTCTGCGCAGCCAATAGTTCTGCCTCGTGACGCTGGCCATAATCGAAGCCCAGGGCGTAACACTCGTAGCCCTCAGCGCGAGCCATGGCCAGTACGGTGGCTGAGTCCAGGCCACCGGATAGCAAGATTACTGCTTTCTTTGCTGTCATTTTTTCCTCTTTTCTTGATGTGGCGCAGCGGCGCTTTAGACGCCGGGGATGTCACCCCACAACAGCTTGTGCATTTGCATCTGCATACGCACCGGTAACCCATCTTCCAGTATCCATTCAGCTAGCTGGCGCGGCTGCAGCTGCTCGTAACTGGGGGAGAAAAGCACCTCTCCAACCCGCTCAGGTAAGCGGTACTGATCCAGGGTGAATCGAGCCCAGTCATAATCCCCGCGATCACAGATCACAAATTTGATCTGGTCCTGGCGAGTGAGTACTTGCATATTCTCCATTCGGTTGCGGTGCTGCTCCCCGGAGGCCGGCGTTTTCAGGTCGACCACTCTCGACACCCGCTCATCCACTTTATCCACAGGCATAGCGCCACTGGTCTCAAGGGACACCGCATAGCCCGCATCGCAAAGCGCCTTCATCAGGGGAAAACAATTGGGCTGGGCCAGGGGCTCACCACCGGTAACGCACACATGGCGAGCGGGATGGCTTTGCACCTGCTGCAAAATCTGCTCCAGCGTCATGCGCTCGCCGCCGTAAAAGGCGTACTCGGAGTCGCAATAGGTACAGCGTAACGGGCAGCCCGTCAGGCGTACAAACACCGTAGGAAGGCCACTTTCTCGCGCTTCTCCCTGAAGGGAGTAGAAAATTTCACTGATTCTGAGTGATTCTTTGGAAAGATCGGTCATACACACCCAACACAAAAACGCCCGAGTGGCACATGCCACCCGGGCGCGGGATCATAGGCTTTTTCTGCTCAAAAAACCAGCGATGGCAGTCAGTAGCGGCTGAAGGCTACTGGAAGTTCTCCTGCAGATACTTCTTCGCCAGGTTCGACGCTCTGGCGTCACTGGCTGCCACCTGCTCCAGCAGGTTGCGGGCTTTTTGCTGGTCACCCAGCTGGTGATAAACAGTACCCAGCTTGTAGCGGCCATCCCAGACTTTACTGGAATTCGGGTAACCGTCGAGGAGGGCTACGAACCACTCCCGAGCCTCCTCCAGGTTGCCTTGAACCAGTGCAATCTCACCCAGCCAATAATTCGCATTCGGGGCGTACTGACCATTGGGGAAGTCCTGCAACAGGCTTTTGAACTCTTCACTGGCGCCGCCGTAATCGCCATTGCGGGCCAAGCCAAAGCTGGCCTGGTAGCGGTCGCGCTCGCTCTTGCCGTCTTTCGGGCCCTGGGGTTTAGGCGGCATTGCTGAGCCCCCTGCCCTTGCATGGACGAAGCACCGCCTTCAGCGGTAGACGGCGGCTGAGCCGCTGGCTCTGTACCACTCAGGCGCGCAATACGCCGGTCCAGATCCATATAATCTTCGGTGCGCTGCTGTTTGAGACGCTTGATCTCATGGCGCAACTCTTCAACTGTGCCACGCAACTCCCGCACTTCCTGCTGCAAAACCTGCATTTGATAGTAGGCTTCGGCCTGGGGATTGCCCTGGGCTCGGGGTGGTGACATACCGGCGCGGGCGAGCTGTGTCGGAGCACCGCTTTCCACCTCATCGGTATAAGTAATGGTCGACTGGTCCTGGCTTTTAGAAGACAGGTCTACAATCGGGGCCTGGGAAAATACCGGCGATGCCGCAGTCATTACTGCTGCGGCGATCGCTAGTTTTCTAATCGTTAAAGCCATTGGCATCCATTTTTACGATTAGTTAATAACAACGCGACGGTTCATCGCACGGGCAGATTCGTTAGAACCCATTTGAGCCGGACGCTCTTCACCGTAGCTGATTACTTCCAGGTTAGCTGCGTCTACGCCTTGCAGTACCAAAAAGTCGCGAACGGCATTGGCACGACGCTCACCCAGAGCCAGGTTGTACTCGCGAGTACCCAGTTCGTCAGCGTGGCCTTCCAGGCGAACAGAACCGGCGGCAGCGCGCATACGGTCAGCGTGACGGATCAGCAGCTCACGGGTTTCGGGCTTCAGCAGGGACTGGTCGAAATCGAAGTAAACTACGTTTTCCAGAGGTGCAACTGTCTCGGTTGGCGTGGTATCAAAATCGGTGGTTTCAACCGCAGTTTGATCTGCCTGGTCCAGGGTCTCCTGGCTGCCTTCGGTGGTGTCAGTGCTGCTACAACCAGCCATAACTGCCAATACACAGGCTAACCCAAGGCCTGTTTTTACTGATTTCAACATAAGCTACTCCGCTTTATATATAGTGTTATCGAAAATCCTGAAAGATTTCTACTTGCTCTAATTCACACCCTTCGCTTAAGCGCGTCGGGCACCCCCGCCTTATTCAAAGTACGGCGACCAGGCCGGTTCACGGACATCACCCCTCTGAGAGGGCAGGTTGTACTTCACCCCGGCATCCAGCGACACCGCTGCCAGAATACCTTTATCCCCACGTTTGGTAGCGTACATCAACATGGCCCCATTCGGCGCGATACTAGGGGATTCGTCCAGCGTAGTCTCCGTAAGGACACGCACTCTGCCCGAGTTGATATCCATCGTAGCGATGGTAAATACGCCCCTATTACGATGCACCATCACCAGTGTCTTTCCATCGGGAGAAACACGGGGCCGCGCATTGTAATCGCCATCGAAGGTTAAGCGGTCGACTTGACCAGTGGCAAGAGTCAATTGGTAAATTTGTGGCTTCCCTCCCCTATCGGAGGTGAAAACCAGTGATTTACCATCTGGCATCCAGTTCGGCTCAGTATCAATGGAGAAGTGCCTTGTCATTCTTGTCAGTTTATTACTGACCAGATCCAGCACGTAGATCTCCGGGTTGCCGTCCTTGGAGAGCACCATCGCCAGTTTGGTTCCATCCGGGGACCAGGTCGGCGAACTGTTGATGCCCTTGAAGTTAGTTAATTGCTTGCGCGCACCCGTGCGCAGGTTCTCGCGAAAAATTGCCGGGCGCCCGGTTTCAAAGGAGACGTAGGCGAGCTCCTGGCCATTGGGGGACCACATGGGAGACATCACCGGCGCACTGAAACGACGGATCTGCTTGGCGCGAGCACCATCGATATCCGCACGCATCAGCAGATAGCTGGGCTTGCCGCCACGGGTCTCTTCCTGCACGTACACCATTTCCGTGGAGAAGGCACCGCGAATACCGGTGATAGCTTCAAAGATCTCATCGGCGGCGCGGTGGGCGATATCCCGCAGCTGGGTCTGGCCGCCGCGCACTTGCTTGGTGAACATCTTGTGCTGGCCGAAAACATTGACCAGATCAAAAGTGAGCAGGTAACCGGTGGCCTGCGGCTCAATGCGGCCAGTCACTATGTACTCGGTGCCGAGGATACGCCAGTCGCGGAATACCACGTCTTCCGGGGCCTTGGGGAAAGACAGCATGTCCTCCTTGGGCACCGGGGAGAAAAGGCCACTGCGGCGAAGGTCTGAGGAAATAATCCCGGAAACATCTTCCGCCAGTACCCCGCCACCAGACCAGCTGAATGGGGACACAGCGATCGGTGTGGGGTCATCGATACCGCTGGTGATATCCACCACCAGCTGGGCTCGGGCCCCCAGGCTCACCGAGGCGATTGCAATAATGGCGACTGTCTTCAGTAAACTCTTGATCATTGGCGCAGATCTTCGACTTTAAAGTTCAAAATAGTTGTGCGGACTTCCCGCTCAAATACCACTGGTTCCTCCCGGGCCAGGTCGGCCACTTCGGGAAATACCTCCACTTTTTTGATAGCGGTCAGTACCGAGCGATCCAGGGCGGCATTACCACTGCCCTCGACGATATTAGCTGCCACCACCCGGCCGGTGGGGACAAAGTTTATTCTCACCTTGGTAAGCATACCGTTTCGGGCACTGGGCGGGCGACTCCATACCGCCTCAATTTGCTGCTGGATCGCCTGGCCAACGGACATCACCGCTTGCTCGGCCTCATTCGCATCCAGCAGTTCCTCTTCATCCTGGAGGGCCTCGTCAAAAGAACTCTGGCGCTCTTGGGCCAGCTTCTCCTTCAGCTCTTTTTCTTTGCGCGCCTTCTCTTGCTGCTCTTTCTCGCGACGGGCCTTCTCTGCCTGTGCCTTGCGATCAGCTTCGACTTTCGCTTTGCGTTTCTTTTCCGCCTCGAGCTTTTTCTTCTGCTCCAAGGCTGCGCGGCGCTTACGTTCGACCTCAGCCTTGCGTTTTTGCTCCGCAGCGCGATCGGCACGCTGTTTTATTTTATCGACCTTTTTCGGCAGCTTCTTCTTCGGTGTTGCCGCTTCAATCGTCACCAACTTGGCCTGCACAAACTTTGGCATAGGTTTGCGCTCAGGCATACTGCTGGCTTCCCAGCCATAGGTCATGGCAACTAAAAGCGCCCCATGCAGGACAAGGCTGATGATAATCGCCAATGCATAAAAGCCTTTATTCACCGGCACCCTACCCCTGAGGTGGCTCTGTCACCAGGCCGACGCTGGGCGCTCCCGCCTGCTGCAGTTCGGTCATGGCATTGACGATCAGGCCGTAGCGGGCCTCGGTGTCACCCCACACCAAAACCGGGGTTCCCGGCTTTTGGCGCAATACCTTAGCGACCGTTTGTTTAATTTCTGCGAGCGGCTTGGCGCTCTTCTCGTCAGTCCCCAGATTTAGGTAATAGGTGCCATCGGAGCGCACAGAAATAATCAGCGGCTCCTCATCGGTTTCCTCCATCGGCGCCGAGGGCGCGTTTGGAAGGTCGACTTTGACCCCCTGCATCAACAATGGTGCCGTGACCATAAAGACAATTAGCAGCACCAGCATTACGTCAATGTAGGGCACCACATTGATCTCGGAGACCAGCTTCTTTTTGGTTCCCTTGCGAAACACACTCATAGGGTTCGCCTATTCACTACTCAGCCGGAATGCACTTTGCGGTGCAGGATAGAGGAAAACTCCTCGGCGAAAGTTTCGTAGCTGGACAACAGCGACTCCGCTTTGGCGGAATAGCGGTTAAAAGCCATCACCGCAGGAATTGCTGCAAACAGGCCCATAGCCGTAGCCACCAACGCTTCACTGATACCAGGTGCGACCGTAGCAATAGTGGCCTGGTGCATAGTGGCGAGACCACGGAAGGAATTCATAATCCCCCACACGGTACCAAACAGACCGATATAGGGACTGACAGAGCCTACGGTTGCCAGGAACGGTAGGTTCATTTCCACCTTTTCCTGCTCCCGGGACATAGCCACACGCATGGCCCGCTCAGTGCCTTCCATCACCGCTTCAGGGCCGCTGCTGCCTTGCTGGCGCAGGCGGGTAAACTCAGTAAATCCGGCGCGGAAAAGGGACTCAACACCATCGGTTCGGCCTTTTTCCGCTCGTTCGTTACCTTCGCGGAAGAGTTTGTTCAGGTCGGCACCGGACCAAAAGCGGCGTTCGAAATTGTTCAGGGAGCGCTTGGCCTGGGACAGGTAAAGCCCGCGCTGGATAATCATCACCCAGGACACCACAGAGGCCAGTAACAGCAGCAGCATAACTAACTGTACCAACAGGCTGGCGTTCTGGATTAGCCCCCAAAGAGAAAGTTGTTCACCGGCGTTCATCTTCTTAAATAACTGCCTTTAATGCTGAATAAATAGGTTCCGGCAGGGCACAGGGCCTGCGGCTGTCGTCAGCGACACAAGCAACTTTGACCACACCTTCGCAAATTAGCTCATCGCCGCGCCAGATTTTTTGCTCAAAAGTCACTGCGGCCCGCCCCAGTTTGCCAATCGAGGCCGTAGCGCGCAATGCATCATCAAGAAGTGCGGACTTTCGATACTGGATCTCGGCGGAGTGCACGACCAGTAACAGCCCCTGTTCTGGCATCGCCGGCTTATCATACCCGAGGGAGCGCAGCAGTTCTGTGCGCGCGCGCTCCATATACTTCAAATAATTCACGTAATAAACGATACCACCAGCATCGGTATCTTCGATATAAACCCGCAGCGGAATACTGAAAACTTCCTTCACCCCATCCTCTCTCTATTTATTATCGGGCTTCGGCAGGCCGAAGTGCTCATAAGCCAGGCCGGTTGCCACTCGCCCTCGCGGTGTGCGGGCGATATAACCCTGCTGAATCAGGTAGGGCTCCAACACATCTTCCAGAGTATCCCGCTCTTCACTGACTGCTGCAGCGAGACTGTCCACCCCCACTGGTCCACCATCGAACTTCTCAATCATGGCCAGTAGCATACGGCGATCCAGCTGGTCGAAACCACAGGAATCCACATTGAGCATATTAAGAGCGGCATCGGCAATGCCGGAATCCACGGCACCATCACCTTTAACCTCCGCGTAGTCGCGCACGCGGCGCAGCAGGCGGTTGGCTATTCGGGGGTACCCCGAGCTCGACGGGCAACTTCCAAGGCTCCACCTTCATCCATCTCCACTCCCATCAGGCCAGCGGAGCGACGGACAATGCTGGTGAGATCCTCAACGTTATAGAACTCAAGCCTCTGGACGATGCCGAAGCGATCCCGCAGTGGCGAGGTAAGCAGGCCTGCCCTTGTGGTGGCGCCCACCAATGTGAAGGGTGGCAGGTCGAGCTTAATCGAACGCGCCGCAGGTCCTTCGCCGATCATAATATCCAGCTGGTAGTCTTCCATCGCCGGATACAGTACCTCTTCCACATGGGGGCTGAGGCGGTGGATCTCATCGATAAAAAGCACATCCCCCGGCTCCAGGTTGGTCATCAACGCAGCCAGATCGCCAGCCTTCTCCAGTACCGGGCCCGAGGTGGTCTTAATGGCCACTCCCATTTCGGCGGCGATGATATTTGCCAGGGTGGTTTTACCCAGCCCCGGCGGTCCGAATACCAGGGTGTGATCCAGGGCCTCTTTGCGCAGCTTGGCAGCCTGAATAAAGATCTCCATTTGCTCCCGCACCACTGGCTGACCCACATAATCATCCAGGGTTTTGGGGCGCACGGCGCGGTCGTACTGCTCTTCCTGGCCCGAGGGGCCCACGGGCTCCGGTGCCACCAAACGGTCGGCTTCGATCATTGCAACAACTCCAGGGCCTCAGATTAAGCGGGGGCCATTCCCTTAAGGGCCAGGCGAATCAAAGTCGCACTATCGGCATCCGGCTGCTCCTTGCTGGCGCGGGCCACCATTTTACTGGCTTCAGTGGGCTTGTAACCCAGAGCCGCCAGGGCGCTCTCCGCTTCACCGGTGTGATCCACCTTGGGCTCGGCAGCAGCGGCCATCAGGGGGATATCGTTGGCGTCGCCAAAATCCGGGGTCAATTTATCCCGCAGCTCCACGATCAGGCGCTCAGCAGTCTTTTTACCGACGCCGGGGACTTTGACCAGCGCCGCTACATTATCCTCCGACACACAGCGGGCCAGGGCAGCGCCGTCCAGCCCGGATAAAATAGCCAGGGCCATCTTGGGACCCACTCCACTCACCTTGATCAGGGTGCGAAACAATTTGCGGTCCCCATCGCGAATAAAACCATATAACTGCTGGGCAGTTTCGGATACCGCTAAATGAGTGTGCAGCTGTACCGGCTGCCCCAGTGCGGGCAGTTCAAAAATCGTGGTCATGGGTGCGAGCACTTCATAGCCCACCCCCTGTACATCCACCAACAACAGGGGCGGCTGCACTGCGGCCAGGGTACCGCTCAATCTTCCAATCATGTGTTATTCCAGGTTTATATTGTCTGCGCCCTTTACGGGGCCAATTCTACCAGCCGATCACACGCTCAGGCGGCCACGACGAAAACGACTGCGCGCACCGCCAGCGGTAAATACCAGGGTTTGCTCGGTATGCATATGACACAGAGCCACGGCCAGCGCATCGGCGGCATCCTCCTGGGGCGACGCAGGTAGGGACAGCAGGGTTTTCACCATGTGCTGGACCTGCAATTTATCCGCTCCACCGTTGCCGACCACTGCCTGCTTCACTTTGCGAGCTTCATATTCGGCTACTGCCAGACCACTATTTGCCCCTGCCACAATAGCTGCCCCCCGGGCCTGTCCCAATTTCAGGGCGGAGCCGGCGCTCTTGGACATAAAAACATTTTCAATTGCCATCTGAGCAGGCTGGTATTGCTGGGCGATCTGGCTCACTGCATCAAAAATCAGTTTGAGGCGCTCAGGCAGGGCACCTTCGGGAATACGAATCACCCCACTGGCCACATAGCGAGCCTTGCCCCGCTCCACATCGATAATTCCATAGCCCGTTTTTCGCGAGCCGGGGTCAATACCCAGGATTCGGGTCAAAAGGCAGCTCCCCAAATATCTGTATGTTTATATAGTGGTGGGAGTGTCCCAAGGTGAACAGGAAGCGTCAAGGGAGGGGGAGTAAGAAGGGCTTGAAAAGATAAAAAACCAGAGGCGGGACAGTAGCCGCCTCCAGTTACGGAACCGGCTTTAGCCCAGCTCCTCCATCACCTCTGCCGGAATATCCGCATTGGTGTAAACGTTTTGCACATCATCCAAGTCTTCCAGCATCTCGATCAGAGCGAGTACTTTTTCAGCACCGTCTTTATCCAGCGGAATCGTGGTGGACGGAATCATGGCAATTTCGGCACTGTCCGGGGTAAAACCAGCTGCAACCAGGGCGTCCTTAACCGTCAGGTAGTCCTGGAATTCAGTGGTAACTTCAACACTGCCGTCATCGTTGGATTCGATATCCTCAGCCCCGGCTTCGAGAGCTGCGTCCATCAACGCATCTTCATCCACTCCGGTCTCGTAGAACATCTGACCTTTGCGGGTAAACAGATAGCTAACGGAACCGTCGGTACCCAGGTTGCCACCGCGCTTGGTGAAGGCGTGACGCACTTCAGCCACGGTGCGGTTGCGGTTGTCAGTCAGGCACTCCACCAGGACCGCTACACCACCAACGCCGTAGCCCTCGTAAACTACGGCTTCGTAGTTTTCACCATCCGCATTGCCGGCGCCACGGGCGATAGCTTTGTCGATGGTGTCGCGCTTCATATTGGCGCCCAAAGCCTTATCGATAGTGGCGCGCAGCGCCGGGTTATCGTCCGGGTTTGGACCCGATTTGGCGGCTACCGTCAACTCGCGAATGATCTTGGTAAAGACCTTGCCCCGCTTGGCATCCTGAGCTGCTTTGCGGTGCTTAATATTGGCCCATTTACTATGTCCGGCCATTTTCCGTCTCTCTTCAGTCAGTGCGTAGGATGAGCCAAAGAGCGAAGCGAATCGCCCATCACTACGATTGGATAGGCCCGCTTCGCTCGGCCCATCGGGGAAAAATCAGCTGATTTTTTCTTCTTTTTGTCGCAGGCGAATACTCAGCTCACGCAGTTGTTTCGCATCTACAGCACCCGGGGCATCTGTCATCACACAGGCGGCGCTCTGGGTTTTCGGGAAAGCGATAACATCGCGAATAGAGTCACTGCCGGTCATCAACATCACCAGGCGATCCAGGCCAAAGGCCAGGCCACCGTGGGGCGGCGCACCGTATTTAAGCGCATCCAGCAGGAAGCCGAACTTCTCGCGCTGCTCTTCAGCATCGATACCCAGGATGCGGAATACCGCTTCCTGCATCAACTGGTCGTGGATACGAACAGAACCACCGCCCAGTTCGGTGCCGTTAAGTACCATATCGTAAGCGCGGGAAAGTGCTTCGAGCGGATTCTTTTCCAACTCTTCCGGGGTACAGGAAGGCGCAGTGAAGGGGTGGTGCAACGCAGTCAGGCTGCCGTCGTCATTTTCTTCAAACATTGGAAAGGCGACAACCCACAAAGGCGCCCACTCGCTGGTGTACAGATCCAGGTCTTCACCCAGCTTGCAGCGCAATGCACCCAGGGCTTCGGAGACAATCTTGGCCTTGTCCGAGCCGAAGAAAAGAACATCACCGTCTTCCGCTTGCAGGCGATCGAGGATAGCTGCACGGGTTTCAAGCGGCAGGAATTTAACGATTGGCGACTGCAGACCATTTTCCAGGTCAGAGCGATCGTTAACCTTGATGTACGCCAGGCCCTTGGCGCCATAAATACCGACAAACTTGCCGTAATCGTCCAGTTGCTTGCGGGTCAGTTTCTTACAACCGCCAGGTACTTTAATCGCAGCAACACGTCCCTTCGGATCATTGGCCGGCCCGGAGAATACCTTGAAGTCCACCTCGGTCATCAGGTCCTTGATCTCCACCATCTCCAGTGGAATACGCAGGTCCGGTTTGTCGGAACCGTAGCGCAGCATCGCCTGGTAGTGGGTCATGCGCGGGAATTCACCCAGATCAACACCCTTAAGCTCTTTAAACAGCTTGCGAACCATGTTCTCGGTGATCGACATGATTTCCTCTTCGTCGAGGAAGGAGGTCTCAATATCGATTTGGGTAAATTCAGGCTGGCGATCAGCACGCAAATCCTCATCGCGGAAACACTTGGCGATTTGGTAGTAGCGATCGAAACCGGAAACCATCAGCAACTGCTTAAACAGCTGTGGTGATTGTGGCAGGGCGAAGAACTTGCCCTCGTGAGTGCGGCTCGGCACCAGGTAATCCCGGGCACCTTCTGGGGTGGCGCGGGTCAGGATTGGGGTCTCGATATCGAGGAAGCCGTGCTCATCCAGGTAATTGCGGATTGCGGTAGTCAGCTTGGAACGGAAATACAGGTTGTTCTGCATTTCGTTGCGGCGCAGATCCAGATAGCGGTATTTCAAGCGGATATCTTCACCCACCTCGGTGTGCTCATCCAGCTGGAAAGGCACTGTCTCAGCAGTATTGAGGATCTCCAGCTCTGTGCCGTAAACCTCAACTTCACCGGTCACCATATTGGGATTCACGGCCTCCGGGGCACGGGCGCGCACACGACCTGTCACTTTAAGCACATATTCGCTGCGCACGCGATCGGCCATCTCGAAGTGTTCGGCCGCATCGGGGTCGAACACCACCTGTACAATTCCCTCGCGGTCGCGCAGGTCGATAAAAATCACTCCGCCGTGATCGCGGCGGCGGTCGACCCAGCCACAGAGGGTTACTACGCGGTCAATGTCCGCAGAACGAAGGACGCCACAGTAATCGCTGCGCATGGATGAAAATTCCCGTTATCGATAGGTGAAAAGATTAGTTAGAGGGTACACCGCGCGGACAGCCCCGCACAGCTCGCCTAGGCCGTCTTTGCCGCCGCTGTGCCAGACTTGTCGCTTTTGGCCTTACCACTGTTGGCAGAGTCACCGCCAGCGAGGTTTTTCTTGCTACCAGTTTTAAAATCAGTCTCATACCAACCGGCGCCCTTCAGGCGAAATCCAGCCGCTGAGATTTTCTTGCGCAGCTCGGCCTTCTCGCAAGCTGGGCAGTCTTTGAGCGGGTCATCGCTCATCCGCTGCAAAGCTTCCATTTCATGGCCGCAGGCATTGCACTGGTATTCATATATCGGCATTACACAGTACCTGGTGCTTAAAAAAAGGGGGAGAGAGTATACATGAGGCCTACAGAGGTAAGAAGCTGCACGGGTCTTTTCCCTGGGTAAAGCGTCCCATAAAGGCGACGTGAGGCTAAAAAATGTAAAAAAAGCACTATTTTTCTAGTATTTCTTCGTGCGGCCGAACAAAAACTATATATACTTCCCCCATCACCCGCTGAGACACCCGTAACGGATGCAGCGCAGCGGGAGAAAAAACACACTTTTACCGGATATATACCGAACAACAAAGAAGGAAGTAAGCCATGGCTGTCTCCAAGAAAGCTGCTACTAAAAAGGCCCCGGCAAAGAAAGCTGCGGCCAAAGCTGCACCGGCCAAGAAAGTAAAAGCAATCAAGGAAAAGTACACTAAGACTCAAGTACTTAATCAGATTGCAGAAAGCACTGAGCTGTCCCGCAAGCAGGTTCAATCTGTTCTGGACGAGCTGAACGATATCATCGAAGGCCACATCAAGAAGCGCGCAGTTGGCGAATTCACCCTGCCGGGCCTGATGAAAATCACCACCGTGAAAAAGCCGGCTAAGAAAGCTCGCAAGGGTATCAACCCGTTCACCGGTGAAGAGACTACCTTCAAGGCGAAGCCTGCCAGCATCCAGGTTAAAGTTCGCCCACTGAAGAAGCTGAAGGAAATGGCAGAGAACTAATACACTCTGTAAAGCCTCAGCTTAAAAACCCCGCTTATGCGGGGTTTTTTATTCACTCCCATTCCAAGCCAGTGCCCAGGCACCTGCTAAATAGATACCCCGGTATAGCAAAAGGCAATCCGCATTGAGGCAATACTGCCCCCAGGCAATATTTATTGCCCAGCGAATAGCGTAAAATAGCCAGCTTACCCGTAATAGAATCCATATAATTCCTATGCGCGCATCTCGTTATCTCATCGCAACCCAAAAAGAAACTCCCAACGACGCAGTGGTGATCAGCCATCAGCTGATGCTGCGTGCCGGCATGATCCGCCGTCTGTCTTCAGGTCTCTACACCTGGCTGCCCACTGGGTTGCGGGTGTTGCGCAAAGTCGAACGCATTGTTCGCGAAGAGATGGACCGCGCTGGCTCCCTGGAAGTACTGATGCCGGTCGTGCAGCCGGCAGAGCTTTGGGAAGAGTCCGGCCGCTGGCAGCAGTACGGCCCCGAACTCCTGCGCATCAAGGATCGCCACAACAATGACTTCTGCCTGGGCCCGACCCACGAGGAAGTCATCACCGACCTGATCCGCGGTGAAATCAATAGCTATAAGCAGTTGCCCGCCAATTTCTACCAGGTGCAGACTAAATTCCGCGATGAAATCCGTCCGCGCTTTGGCGTAATGCGCGCGCGCGAATTCACCATGAAGGATGCTTACTCCTTCCACGTGAACGAGGATTCCCTGCAGGAAACCTACGATATTATGCACGGCGCCTACTGCCAGATTTTTGAGCGCATTGGCCTGGACTACCGTCCGGTACTGGCAGACACCGGTTCAATCGGTGGCTCCAGCTCTCACGAATTCCACGTGCTGGCGCAGAGCGGCGAAGACGATATCGCCTTCTCCACAGAATCCCGCTACGCCGCCAATGTCGAATTGGCAGAAGCGGTTGCCCCAGCTGGCGAGCGCCCTGCTCCGTCACAGGAAATGCAGGAAGTTCATACGCCGAACCAAAAAACCATCGCCGATGTCAGCGAGTTTTTGAAAAGTAATCCCGCCCACTCAGTAAAAACCCTGATTGTTCTGGGCGAGTGTGAAGAGGGTGAAACCGCTCCATTAATTGCCCTGGTACTGCGCGGCGATCACGAGCTGAACGAATTAAAAGCAGAGAAGCTGGCTGGAATCGCCAGCCCCATTCAGTTCGCCTCGGAAGAGCGTATCGCCAAAGAACTCAGCTGCAACATTGGCTCCCTGGGCCCGGTGGGCATAAAGATCGAGACTGTTGTGGATCGCTCTGCGGCGCACCTGGCAGACTTTATCTGCGGCGCCAATCGCGATGACTACCACTTAACCGGTGTGAACTGGGGTCGCGATGTGGAGTTGGGCCGCGTCGAAGACCTGCGCAATGTAGTGGCAGGCGACGCCAGCCCCGATGGGCAGGGCACCCTGGAAATCAAACGGGGTATCGAGGTCGGCCACATTTTCCAGTTAGGCGACAAGTACAGCCGCGCTATGAATGCCACGGTACTGGATGAAAACGGTAAAGAGCAGGTTATGTCCATGGGCTGCTATGGCATCGGCGTTTCCCGAATCGTCGCTGCGGCGATCGAGCAGAACCACGACGACTCAGGGATTATCTGGCCCACTGCGATTGCACCTTTCCAGCTGGCGATTGTGCCAATCAATATGCACAAGAGCGATGTGGTAAGGGAGAAGTGCGAGCACCTGTATGAGTCCCTGCGCAGCAAGGGTATTGATGTATTGCTGATGGACGAAGCCAAAGCGCGACTGGGCGCTATGCTCGCCGATGTGGAGCTGATCGGCATTCCCCACCGCATTGTTATCGGCGATCGCGGCCTGGAAAAAGGTGTGGTGGAATATAAAGGTCGCGGAGATGCAGAAAGTCAGGAGTTTGCCGTATCCCAGCTCGAAGAAGTGTTATTGGAAAAATTTAATCAATAATTGTCGAGCCGCCCGGTCTGCCCCCAGGCAGGCCGGGACCTCTTACGGCAAAAGTGCTTTTTATCGGCGGCGTCACAAAATCACGCTGCCCATTTTGCCGGGCTTTTCGTAGAATCACCCCATGATAAAAAAAGCCACCGCCCTCTTGTTGCTCTGCCTTACCTGCTGTGCCGCCCAAGCTCAAAGCAGTAGAGCCGAGATCGACCCGGAGTTGCGCCTCGCCCTGCAGGACGCAGTTACCCAGGCCGACAGCTTTGTGGACCGCTTCGATGCGGAAGTGTGGCTAATGTCTAAATCCCAGCCTCTGTCCCGCTATATCAAAGATCCCAAGCGGCGGATGCACGTACTGAAAGCCGTCCACCGGGAGGCAACTCGGGCCGGGCTGCGCCCGGAAATCGTATTGGCGGTTATCCAGATTGAGAGTGCTTTTGACCCCTATGCGATATCCCGAGTTGGCGCTCTGGGCATGATGCAGGTAATGCCGTTCTGGAAAAATGAAATCGGTCGGCCCGACGATAACCTGATCGATATGGACACCAATCTAAGGTACGGATGTACCATTCTTAAACACTACATCAAAAAAGCCAAAGGCAACCTAGCCAACGCCCTCGCCTATTATAATGGTAGCTACGGCCGCCATACCTATAGCAGCAAGGTCCTGGATGCCTGGGCCGAGCGCTGGAGATAAACGATGACCGCCGGCTACTTATTTTTCTCCGGCGGTGCATGCGCTCTTCTTTTATTGGCAGCAACCAAGGTTGCTATACATCATTACAGGCTTGTTGCCGGGCGCTGCTTACTGGCCCTGTTGATAGCCGTGATCTGCTATTTACTCTGGCCCATCCTGCCACAGTTGAGTGGACCTACTGCGCTCTTGCTTAACCTGCCAATTACTCTGATTCCCGCAATTTTTTGGCTGTTTACTCACCTTTTATGCCGTGAGGAAGAGCCTTTTCCCCGGTGGGGCTGGATTCCGATTGGTATTACCCTGGTCATCGGCATAGTGGCCTACCACGCACCGTTGCCATTGACGTCAGATCAGCAATCCCCACTATTTACCCTTTCGCAGCTACTCAAACTCGGCTTAATCAGCCTCGGCCTACTGACACTACAACGGCAGTTTCACCTGGACTTGGTCGCAGAGCGCCGACGCCTGCGCACAACCCTACTTATCGCCGTCGGCGCCTATATGCTGGTGGTAATTGGCGCAGAATCTATCTTTGCTTACCGCCCGCTTCCCAACGGTGTACCGACACTGCACGCACTATTTGCCAGCCTGTTGTCACTGGTTGCCTGCCTATGGTTGCTGGCCCTTTCCCCCAGCGCTCTGGGAGAATCCCTGCCGCGCCCGAAGAGCAGCGAGCCAGAGGAGGAAGAACAGCCTTTAGCTCCGCCACCTGAACTGGATGAACAACAGCAAACCCAGCTGCAAAAATTACAGGAACATATGCACAACGGTGGTTATCGCCACACCGGACTCACCATCAGGGAGCTCGCGGAGCAGTTGGATATTCGCGAACATGTGCTGCGTGTGCTGATTAATCGCCACCTAGGTTATCGCAATTTTAACGAATACCTAAATCAGTTTCGTATTGATGAAGCCAGTAACCGGTTGGCAGATCCGGAACAGGCCCATTTGCCAGTACTCACCATTGCTCTGGACATCGGCTATCGCTCCTTGAGCCCATTTAACGCTGCTTTCAAGCGCCGTCACAGCCAAACCCCCACTGAGTACCGCCGGGAAAAGCTGCCCGCCTGAATCTCCTCTCCTGAAAGAATCCGTCAGCATTTTTTCATATTCCGTAAGCCCGCAAAGTAAAAGGCTCCCAGACTGGGAGCGCGGTGAAAGCGATTTTCCCGCTGCGTGCCCGGCTCACCGAGACCCGATTTAACACCGGTGAGTCTCCCTTCAATAGAAGAATAATGATGGTGAGAATATGGATTTTTTAGTCGACATATCCCAGGACGGAGCCAAACATTTCCAGTTGAGTTTATTTCGCTATGTGCTGGCCGCTTCAGTAATGAGTATTTTGGCCGGCTGGCTATTTCGCACCTGGATGAACCGGCGCCGTATCCAAAAGCGTCGTGCCGAGTGGAAAGATATTCGGCGGGAGGTGAGTTATTCACTATTAACGGTGTGTATCTTTACCCTGGTAGGGGTTATTACCACCATGATGCACGATCTGGGACTGACAAAATTTTACTGGCAGTGGAGCGATTATCCACTCTGGTGGAGTATTGCCAGCCTGCCAGTAGTGATTTTGATCCACGACGCTTATTTTTACTGGACCCACCGAGGTATGCACCATCCCAAGGTATTTAAACACTTCCACCGCCTACATCATCAGTCCAGAACACCCACGCCCTGGACGGCATACAGTTTTTCCGTAGGTGAAGCGGTCCTGATGGGCGCTTTCTCTCCCCTAATTGCCCTGATACTGCCGCTTAATCCAACTATTTGGTTCACCTTTTTATTTATCAGCATCTTCCGCAACGCCATGCTGCACACTGGCCGCGAGTTCCACCCCCGCAGCTGGGTCGACGGCCCTATGGACAGGCTCACCACCACGACTCACCACGACTTGCACCACCAGCGCTTCCAGGGCAACTACGGCTTTTACTTCACTTGGTGGGATCGCTGGATGGGCACAGAATTTAAGGACTACAAGCAGGTCTTCCGGCAAGCGGTGGATGGGCAATTACACGAGGGAGAAAAAGAGGTGGAAATAGACAACAGCGCAGCGGAAGGCGTAAAAGCTCACGCTTAACCCACTCAAATTACTTAAATGGGTGCCGGGGTTCCCCCGGCTCCTTTCTACTAGCCGTAACAACCGTGTTAATGGCCATGCTGTAAAGGCAACCAGCGGGATTCTCGGTAACAGTAAAGTCCCCAGATCACAAAGACGACTTCGATAGCAAAAAGCACTAAATTGCGCTGGTCAAAACCACTGATAAATAACATTCCGTAGAGGCGCCCAAGAGCGAAGCCGATATAGGCGATAGACATCGCAGCGTAAGCAACCCTGCGGTGCGGGCGCATAGCCAAAGCCACCAGTAGAATCACCGCGATGGCCAACATAAACCCGCCATAAGTGGCCATAAACTCGGGCATGGCTTCGGGGGTATCAAATGAAAAATCCACTTCATTCGCAAGGCTCTGCGGTTTAAACAGGGCCCAGAGGCCAATAGAAGCAAAAACCAATAGATTGAGTGTCAAATAGACTCTTCCCAAATATTTCAATCGATTCTCCCCTCTAATTTCTGTTACTCACCCCTATACAAGGGGAACACCGCTTTGGAGTACTGTCACAGTATATATGAGCCACACCCCGCCATACGCCGGAACAATTCACCAATTTGGTACAAAGCGATGGATTTATCAATATTTTCTTACTGGCAAACTGAGAATGTCTTTCCATAATTAGAATCCACAGCGCAACTCCGACCCACTCCAAAATAAGGGCCGCGCTTTTGAATACCACTACCTTCCTCAAGTCATTGGCGAAAGAGCCCCTGCTGTATTTTATTTCGATCGCCATAATCCTATTGGGATTGGGAGAAATCCTGGAACCGCCTGCACAAGAGATTGTTATCAGCGAGGGGCGCGTCGAACATCTACGTTCGGTGTTTGAGCGCAAGTGGCACAGGTACCCCACTGATAGCGAGCTGGAGCAACTTATTGAGAATTACCTAAGAGAGGAAATACTTTACAGGGAAGCGCTTGCCCTGGGATTAGCCGAGAACGACACAGTAATCCGCCGCCGCCTGCGAATGAAAATGGAACTTACGGCGCGTAATTTCGCTGACACTCAAGACCCAGGCGATCGAGTATTGGAGAAATTCCTTCAAGGTCAGGCTGATAAATACTGGCTTCCCCCACCCTATCTTTCCAACAACGATTTTTCTCAGTGGATCTGGCCTCATCAGATTCACGTGATTTTAACGACTTACTCATGCAGCTAAACAGCGGTCAGGCTTCGCCAATGATTGGGGATTCAACCCTACTGCCAGCTGCTTTTATCGACACTTCAGAGCCACGAATAGACAGGCAATTTGGGCTGGGATTTTCCGCTCAATTGTCCAAGCTGCCGGTTGGCGAGTGGAGTGGTCCAGTCCGCTCGACCTTCGGCGATCACCTGGTCCTCCTTGAGGAAATCAAGTCCACCCAGCTACCGGCATTGGCTGAAATACGCAGCCGCGTACTAAATGATTGGCAATCCCAGGCGCAAAAGAAGATTCTGCAGGAGCAGTATCTCCAGTACCGTAAAAACTACGAGGTCACTGTCCACAAGCCGGATAACTTCTCAGCCGAGGTTGCCGTCAAGTGATGCACATCCGGCCACTCCTGTTCATTCTACTCCTCAGCTTTACTCCAATACTATCTGCCCACGAACTGCGCCCGGCTTACCTGGGCATCACTCAAGTTAATGCACAATTATTTAAAGTACTTTGGCGATTGCCCGCACAAGGCGATCTTCGCCTCGCTCTGAATGTCCATTTGGACCAAGCTGCCTCCCCCTAAGCCAACCCAGAGCGCAAATAAGTAACGGCTACTACACAGAGTACTGGACCATCCATCACCCCAGGGAGCTACAACAGCTGTCGATTCATATCGATGGCCTACAGAGCACTATGACCGATGCGCTAGTGCGGATCTCCTGGTTAGATGGGCGTGAGCGAGTTATCCGACTGACACCAGACCAGCCAGAATGGACCCTTGACCAACCCACTAGCGAGTTCCAAGTCGCTCAAACTTACTTTGTGCTGGGCGTTGAACATATTCTTCTCGGTGTCGATCACTTGCTGTTCGTTTTGGCTCTGATCTTACTCAAACAAAGCCTTCGCCAGCTGATCGGTACTATCACTGCTTTCACTACCGCCCACAGTATTACCTTGGCAGCTGCCGTACTGGGCTATATCCATCTGCCGTCGGCGCCAGTGGAGGCGATTATCGCCCTCAGTATTTTACTGGCAGCCAGAGAAGCTGTACGCCAGGGGCATGGTGTTTTCAGTTTGACCAGTCGCTACCCTTGGGCAATTGCCTTTGCTTTTGGACTTTTACACGGTTTGGGTTTTGCCGGTGTACTGGGGGAAATTGGGCTTCCCCAGGGGACTATTCCCCAGGCATTACTGACTTTTAATCTCGGTGTGGAAGTGGGGCAATTAGTATTTATCACTGCTGTTCTTACAGCAATCAACTTGTATCAAAAGCTCCTTAAACTCTGGCTAGGGTATGCCATTCGGAACCGCGAACAATACTCTTTCGGGGAGGGTGGAGGTATCGGAATACCAGTCGCTACGGTGGTCGCGTATACGCTGGGGGCCATTGCCTGCTACTGGGTGATTGAGCGCAGCCTGCTTATTGTTTTCCCATAACAGAGAACATTAACCGGCGCCCTGCAAATCACGGGCACCGGTTAATTTAAGGCTCAGTCCTGAAACAAGAGTTCCAGTGGGTAGCCGGTAAAAGGCTTGGTTTTCTCAATCACCAAATGAGAAGTCATACGGGAAATCGCCGCCTCTTCATTGGCCAACAACTGCTCTGAGACTCG
The DNA here is from genome assembly GCF_030012985.1 of Microbulbifer sp. VAAF005. NCBI lineage: Bacteria > Pseudomonadati > Pseudomonadota > Gammaproteobacteria > Cellvibrionales > Microbulbiferaceae > Microbulbifer > Microbulbifer sp. VAAF005. The sequence continues at coordinate 2,288,714 of NZ_CP120233.1, forward strand.
ATTAAAATCTGCTGCGTCTGGGCAGACGAAATGCAGCATATAGTCGAACTCACCAGACATCTTCACACAGGAAACAATCTGTGGAATATCGCTAATAATACGGCGAAAGTTCTCACTGGTACGGGCATCCTGCCGCTTAAGCGCAACGTTTACATAAAACTCTGCATGCCGAACTTTATCCAGGTTTATCTCGGCAAAGAACTCGCGGATATAGCGCTCACTGGTCAGGCGTTTAACCCGGGCCAGGCAGGCACTTTCCGATAATCCAATTTTTTCACTCAAATTCAGGTTACTTGTACGTGCGTTTGATTGCAGGGCCTGCAAAATACGCAAATTATGCCGGTCAATTTTCACGGAGCTATTTTCTTTTGAATCTGAAAGGGGGCAAGGATAGCGGTATTCGCCGGTGGCATAAACATTACAGCCACCGGCATGGGAAACTTGTCATCACTTCAAAGGCGATTTTGGCGACAACCAGCCTCCCGGCAAAGGCCTAACCGGCCTGGCGGTTACCACTGGTGACGAACTGTTCAATGCGATCCAAGGCCCGCGACAACTCGGCCTCATCAGCCGCCAGGGTGAGGCGAACATGATTCACTGAACTGCTACCAAAGGGCGCGCCAGGCAGTACCGAGACCCGCTCAGCATCCAAAAGGGCTTCAGCGAAGGTTTGCCCGGAGCTGGATACCTTGGAGACATCCACCATAACAAACATCCCAGCCTCAGGGCTGTAGCAACTCAAGCCAGGTATCTGGCCAATCCTCTCAACAATCAGGTCTCGACGCTGCTGATAGGCATCCCGCATCTGCTTCACGAAGTAGCTATCAAACTCCAAGGCAAAGGCTGCAGCCTCCTGGATGAACTGAGGGCATCCAAAAATTGTCGCCCCTGCAAAAGCAATCAAACGATCTACCAGGGGACCACGAGCCACTGCCCACCCCAGGCGCCAGCCACTCATGGCGTGGGATTTGGACAAGCCATCAACCACAACAATATTATCCAGCGACTCCGCTGCTGTACGCAGAGAGGTGTGGCGGCGGGCAAAGGTGATCATTGAATAAACTTCATCACACACCAGCCAAATATTGCGCTCGCGGCAGTATGCCGCCAACTCGCGCAATTGTTCAGGGGTAGCCATCGCGCCAGTCGGGTTTACCGGCGTATTGATCATAACGACCTTGGTCTGCTCGCTGATGGAGGCCTTGATAGCGTCGACATCAAAAGCGAAATTAGTCTCCGCCGGGCAGGTCACCCGTTTTACTGAGAGGCGCAAGGCATCACAAATGGGAACATAGCCGATATACATCGGCTCGGGAATTACTATCTCCTCACCGGGGTTTAGCAGGCAGGCAAGTACTGCGTAGATAGCGTTAGTTCCACCGGGGAAAACAACAACATCATCCGGATTACAGGGGTGGGGAGAGACCTTGCTCTCGATGTCCGCGATAGCCCTGCGCAACATTGGCTCCCCGGCCGCAGGGGAATAGTGGGTGCGCCCCACTCCCAGGCGAGCGCGGGCAAAGTCGAGGATCGGCTCGGGGGTGTCAAAGTTGGGATCACCTACACAGAGAAAGATGACATCCTCCCCTTTATTGGCGAGATCGTGAGCCCGGTCACTCACAGCCCAAACATTGGCGTCCTCACCATTCAAAGCCTCACTTTGCAAGCTGAACCTGGGGATAAAATTTGTCACGTTTTTCACTATTTAGCAGCCATTTATAGGGGCTAAGGTAACAACCATCGGAGTAATCGGTGCCGCTATATGACCGTCAATTTCGCATTAGAGGGAGCTTTTCTCAGGTATTCCCGCAGATAATGCGGGGGCCAGTGTGTTCGCGTGGATCGCGACTAGAAATAGATTTTCAGTCTCAGTTACTCAGGTCGATCCTGGCGCCCCAGAGAGAGCGAGTAATGAGTAAAACTTAAGCAAGGTATCACCCCATCCCACCCCATCCCACCGCATTTGAACACTATTAACCGGAGCCAGGAAAATCCCAGGGCTATGGACAAAGCTTCATTACGATGTTCTTTTTTGATATCCCGTCCGCTCCCCATGCCCCTTTCACCTGACTCGCAGCAATCTCCCTCAAGTTTTCGCTGTATTTAGATTAACTTTAATCTTCAAAGATAGAGGGCAAACTCCAATCCCGGTATAGGTGCAAAACTGGCCCCTTAGCGCCTCTGGATATACTTAGTGTTAACCAGCTTTGATCTTCCGAGACTATCTATTACGGCTTGATTGCGTGTTATCGTTAACACCTAAAAACCAATAAGTAAATTTAAATCATGGATAAGATGAAACAATTACTAACCTTACTTTTGCTCTCCTATTCACTTACGGCAATCGGCACTGAAATTTCTCAGGAAAGGAAGTTGGAGCTTATTAATTCTATCGAGAAAAAGATTGCCTCCAACTATGTCCTGCAAGAAAACCTGGAAGCGATTCACTCTTCATTAGATAAAGTTGCAGAGTCAGAGGCATTCAGACAAGCCACTGATACAGAGTCAGTGGCTGGAATTATTAAATCCGCCTTAACAAAGCATGATAAACACTTTGGCGTAAGCTGGGATGATCCAGAATCTCCCCAACAGCAGCCGAAACACGAGGATTGGTTTAGTAAGCTCAGTAGAAAAAATTCTGGATTTACCTGAGTCGAAGTTTTAGAGGGTAACATCGGCTATATTGATTTCTGGGGGGTTGACCATGTTAACGAGGAGTCCCAAGGTCGAGTGGCTGCAGCTATAGTGTTAATCCAGGATACTAGCGCTATTATTTTGACCTGAGAAAGAATAGTGGTGGTAATGGCTTTATGGGCGGCCTTATCAGCGGTTATCTTTTTGATAAACCCACCCACCTCAATAGCATCCACTGGAAGCCAGCAGGCAATATTACAGAGATTTGGAGTCAGGAAAAGGTTCAGGGTAAAAAGGTAGCAAATACCCCGGTATATATATTAACCAGTAGCGATACCTTCTCAGCAGCAGAGGCCTTTGCGTACTATTTAAAGCACCTGGAGCGTGCAACCATTATTGGAGAGGCTACCAAAGGTGGAGCAAATCCCTGGCAGTACTTCCCCCTTGAGAATGGCTTTAAAATAGCAATCCCTATCGCCAAGGCAGTCAATCCGATTACCAAAACTAACTGGGAGGGGACTGGTGTAAAACCAGATATCGAGACATCCCGGGAGAAAGCATTTTCAACAGCCTATAGGCTCGCCTTACAAGAGGCCAAAATCTCTACTGCACACCCGGAACATTTAAAAGAAATCCAGCAAAAGCTACAAGATTTCGTTAGCCTTTAAATTACCTCACTCTCCTTACAATAAGTATTCAGTCTATTAAATCAGGAGGGAGGCCTAGCCATTAGCTTCCCTTCCCAGATTAATTTAATATCTTACAAACAAAAAACGGCGTTTAAAAATTTTGAAGAACAGTCATTTACATTAAAATCCTATTGTAAACCTCATCTTATTCGTATTATGAGGCAAGTCAGATGTTTCAGTTTACCCAAATTCGTAGACATATCCCTGAGGATCTTGAGGACAGCTTTGCTCGACTCCCTCCAGATGAATATTTAAAATCCCAATATTCATATCGTTATCGAACATATTGCTCAGGATTATATCGTGGCAACTCAATCGAATGGAGCTCTAGTACCATTTTCATGCAAAGTAAAACGATTAACAAATACCTCGGGGATATAGAGCGTCACTACCCCGCACTGGAACCAAGTGCTAGAATATTTTCGCAGAACATTGTAAGGCACCTAGTATCCAGCCAATATATACCGGCAAACGAGTATCAGGTCGGATGCCACCAGATAAGAGTTCGTGCTACAGATGAATTCAACGCTTATCCCACCCCTGAAGGTTTTCACCAAGATGGGTTTGACTATGTAGCGATTAATTGTATTAATAGGAATAATGTCAATGGAGGCGAGTCATTCATCAGCAGCTTGGATGAAAATGAAATTATATTTCATGGCACACTAACCCCAGGAAAAGCTTTAGTTTTGAACGACAGGTCACTCAAACACTACGTAAGCCCCATCACCCCTCTTTTTCCAGGGGAGGCTGTTAGAGATGTTGTGGTAATTACATTACACAGCAATACAATCAATATATAAAAATATGAAGTTTACCCAATCTAGATCACATGGAATTATTTTTAGATTCAAAAGACTGGCCATCCAAATCAGTCTACCTTTATCTCTATACCTAACACTAGCTTATATATTTAAAGCCCCATAAGAAACGGAAGTCCTAGAAATATATCTAGTAGGATTATGTTTAATCCCAGTGCTGACCACACTCTGGCTATTAATATTTAACTCAGGAAAAGGAAAGGTAGACGAGTATAGCCTTGAGTTCACGAATAGTCACATCATCTATAGATCACTCTATGGCAATATAATCATTCCAATGTCAGATAAACTTTCAATTAAAACACACGGCAAACCACCTAACTCCATTTCCATAACGGGACACAACCACTCAGCCCATGTTGATTTAAACCTATTTTCATCACAACAGAGAAAGGAAATTCTTAAACAATGTCATTTTCTAAAAAATAACTGTCAAGATTAACCTTAGATACCACCACCTTCACTGTCTAGAGCCATAACTGCATAAACTCATTAAGGCTCACACTTCTCAATTACAAGAAGTTGATTTTTATCATACAATCTGGAGTTAGCTCTCAGATGGTTAGCATACCCTATCAATTCACCTAGAGCATTAACAAAAAACCTTTTGACTTTTAGATTTACATTTTTATAGTCATCAACAGATTGGAAAGCCCCACTTTCAAAATCAACAAAAGCTCTCTTTAAGTCTGAACTTGAAATACTCTGGGCCATTCGTACCCCTGAGAGAGTTACAATATAGGTACCTTCATCATACTGGCCAATATATAGGGAGCTACATCTCATGGCCCCATTCTCTATATCGTAAAACCCCTCCTCCATATCTAAAAACTGTTTGTAATCACCAAGAATTGTTTTAACCTCATTACAAATATTTTGATCTATTAGAGGCAATAAATCTAATTCTTTCTTATCAACCCCTTGTGTAACAAGCCCATACTCAATTACTGAGCAAAACTTCGCAACCTCTTCTTTATGGATTAAAGACAGCTCTCCATCATCCCCCACTTGAATAGAAAAGGAAAAACTAAACTGATTTAGAAAATCCACTTTCGACAGGAGATGGGAGTTTCCTTGGAACGAGGTTAACCAAGTGCCAAATGCATTAGGATACTCAACCAAGTAGATGCCCGGTTCCACTTCTGCCAAATCAAGTATAAAGCTACAATCGATTGGCTGCCGCTCTGAAGGAGAGCCTGACTTCATTTTAAATATATCTTTTCTTCGTACTTCAAATTTTTGTGAGAACACTCAAATAAATTCTCTTATTAACTTAATATCCGCATCAAGATGCTTGCAAGACCATATAGTAAACCACCAGATAGCGTAGACATTTACCCGTGGCAACCAACAACAAAAACCAAACCAAGCGAATTCTTAGAATACCAGCCATTACAGTAAGGGGATCACCAATAATAGGCACCCAGGAAAAAAACAGGGAGAATACCCCATATTTTTTAAATCTCTGTTCAGCCTTTACAAATTCCTCTTCAGACATTCTCAACCATTTCTTGATCATGCCCAAGCTGGCCCAGTAGCCTAATGCATAATTGAGAAGAGAGCCCGCTACATTCCCAGTAGTGGCGACTATTATCAGGGCCCAAGGGGAGAGGCCCTGGAGCAATAGACCAGTCATTACAATTTCTGAGCTTAGCGGCAGAATGGTCGCTGCCAGGAATGCTGATACGAAAAGCCCCAAAAATCCAAACTCAAGAAAGTACCCCATAATGACGACTCATGCCTAGCTAAACTCGGCATTCCTTCTATCTATACTTATAATTGCGCCACTATAATCGAAAAAAGGGGACATCCCAACAACCCCCCTCATCAGTGTTAGCGATACTAGTCACAAGCCTCTACTTTTTATATTCACCCTTGTTAACACATTTTAGAATTCATAACCTTACACAGACTTACTTAGGCCCAAGTACAGACCCGCTCACCCGAAGTCGAAATCAGTGTCCATCCCATAATCCTCCAGCCACCTTTCAGTTTTGCTATCGACAAGATATTGCAGGCAGCTTTCCTACTCCTTTCTTTTGATTTGGATCGCTGAAAAACAACAAGCGATGTTGCTGAGCCATCTTCTGAAACATAAATTTTCTCTATATATAATCCAGAAAATGGATATGTCTCTAGATCCATAGTTTTACGCAGCTGGCCGATAATTACGGGGATTAAATCGGGATGATTAGACAACCCCGGCTGCTCACCGATAAAAAATAAAGGGGATTGAGCAAAGTACTTCTTCAAACTACTCGGCGGAGATGAACTATTAAATGTGCTGTAAAAATTTTTAATAAGATCAGAGACTTCACTGCGCGAGCTTGCATAAATCTCAGATGAAAAGACAATAAATACGACAACCAACAGCGCCATAGCAATTTTCATGGCTACCACTTCCTATTTTAAGGAGTTTCTGAGTAACTCTGCAATTAGAGGGGACTGACTAAAGGTTGAAGTATAGTTATGCTATTAATTCGCCTGGACTAAAGAAGGGAATCTTACAATCACCAGACGGAGTTATCCTGTGCCAGAGGTAATAGTGGAGAGAAGTATTTACTGCCCTTATTGCGGTGAAATCATAAAAATACTGGTTGATTCATCAGTTTTGCCTCAACAGTACACTGAGGACTGCCAAGTTTGCTGTAGACCTATCGTTTTCTTTGTGGAACTCGATTTAAATGGCGAGCTATCTATCGTGGCTCATACTGAGGATGAAGCGTTCTAAGTCGCATTGTCGCACTCAAATTCACTTCAAATTGGCAAAAACTTCAATGGCTCGCTTCCGTCCAGCCCCCACATCGCAAATCACTTGAGGATAGCCTTGAGTCGGCGGTGGATCGTGTATGGCTTTGTCGCTCAGCTCCTTTAGCTCAGGTACAAATTTTCGGATAAAATCTCCATTGGGATCAAAACGTTGCGACTGACTATAAGGATTAAATACACGGAAATAGGGTGCAGCATCAGTACCCGTGGAGGCAGTCCACTGCCAGCCCCCATTGTTGGAAGCAAAGTCTGCATCAATTAAGCGCTGCATAAAGTAGCGCTCACCCCAGCGCCAATCTATCAGCATATTTTTACTGAGAAATGAAGCTACTATCATACGCAATCGATTATGCATCCAGGCAGTCTCATTTAACTGTCGCATCGCTGCATCAACTATCGGAACCCCAGTCTCCCCCAAAGTCCAACGCTCAAACTGATCCTTATTGTAGGACCAGGGGATTTGGTCAGTTTCCTGCTTGAATGGCCTCCCTTTACTCAGACGGGGAAAGTCCACCAACAAATGGGTATAAAACTCCCGCCAGATTAATTCGCTAATCCAACAGGCCGCCCCATCATCTCCACCCAGCCAACGCCCCTCATTCATATCCAACGCCATTGCTATACATTGGCGAATCGAAACAGCACCACTATTTAGGTAGGGGGATAAGCAGGAGGTACTATCAAGTGCTGGAAAGTCTCTCTCTGCCTGATAAGCAGATATTTTTCCACCGAACTTCTTGAGCCGTTTCAGTGCCGCCTTTTCTCCTGCTTGCCAACCTTTAATCAGGCCTGCATCGTCGATCTTATCTATCGAGTATGTCGACAGTTGCGTTGGAATCTTTTGGCTCAATTTCTGCCCTTCAGATAAAGAAAGCCACTTTCGCCAATGTGCTTCATTTTCCCGGGTAGAAATTTTCCGAGGCTTAGGCAAGGTTTTTACTTCACTATCGGCACACAATTGAATCAGTGCACGCTTGAAGGGGGTAAACACCTTGTAGGGTTCCCCTCCGCCGGTTCTTACTGCTCCCGGTGGAAGCAGGGTGCGGTCACTATAGAATTGAACCTGGACCCCCTCATTTGTCAGTAAATCTTTTACTGCATTATCACGGCGCAACTCATTGAGTGGATATTCAGCATTCGCATAGAGAGCATTGATATTCAGGCGCTCAACTATTTGCTGAAGAACCCCTGGAACCTGAGCAAAAGTAGGAACTTCAACGAAGTACAGCGGTATATTGCGCTCCTCTAATCCATCTTGTAATTCACGCAAACAGGCGATACGAAAAGTCACCAGCGGATTGCCTTCATCCTGGCTCTGCCAGGTATCCGGACAGGCAATAAATACAGCAGCCACCTCCTTACATTGCACACTGGCTTGGTAAAGTGCTGAATTATCATTGAGGCGTAAGTCACTGCGTAGCCATACCAGGCCACGCGGCAAAGTCACTGGGCGGCTCATAGCTTTAAAGACTCCCGCAATTGTGTAACTGCACTCTCTGTATTTCCGGCAAGTACTTTTGTTAAAGGGAGTAGGTTCAGTTCAGTCAAAGCCAAACGCTGCACTTCAATAAAATCACCCGCAAGCCACAGAGGATCAGTCATCCCCTGAACAGCACTTGGTAGCTCACGTTCAAGAATACTTTTCGGCAGAGCCTTGTGGCTATAGCACAGTACTCCCTGAGCACCCAGTTTTTTGACTGTACTTCCAAGCTCCAATAATCCCGCAGGATAAGTCAGGGTAATGACCTCTATTCCCGCGGCAAGGAGTACCGCAATAAACATCTGTATAAATGCCTGTTGGCCCTGAATGCCAATTTCCAGTAAAAGAACACGGGGCTTCGCCTGGGACTTGTCTTTGTCCAGGTTTTTCCTGGCCATACCATTAGCCAGAAGTAGCTGTTCCTTTAACAGAGGCCAGAAAAATATCTGCGCTCCATGGGCTTCAGGTAGGCGAAATCGCTCAAGCCGCACATGCAAAGGTTTCAGCCAGTGCTCCAACAGCAAAGCGGCAGGGAATGAGGAAAACCATTGATCGAGACGGCGGCGCAGCTGGGGTTCTGCAAAGTCTCTGAGAAGACTGGAGGTTTCATCCAGCATAGCCTGCCAATTGTTTTTTCCATCGCCTGTAGTCGCTGGCAACCCCAATTTGTCCTGCTCTCGCGCTAACAAGTTTCGCACTTGACCAATGGAAACGCCCCTGGCGAGGCATTGCAGGACCTTTTCAATCTGCTCGACTTCCTCTTCACTATAAAGGCGATGCCCTTTGCTGGTGCGCATGGGTTTTAGTAAACCATAGCGGCGCTCCCAGGCCCGTAAGGTCACGGGGTGCACCCCGGTCCTCCGAGCTATCTCACGAATCGGAAAATAGTTTTTTTCAACAACTTCTGGGTCGGACATGACGCTCATTATCGAAATTCACATAAACCTAATTCAGCCGGCTCGGCAGCGAGCAAGACTTGGCTGTGGATAAAGTGGTGTGGGCTTCTCGGCAAGTAATGACGGAGCATAGTAAGCACCGCCGAAATCGGTTTATGCCCTTGCCGGTACTCCTCGATAAGCTGGGCTAATTCAGCCCGCTCTTCCCGGCTTAAATAGCCCTTTAAATGCCCCTGGCTGTGCATCAGCGCATTGGTTCGATCCTTGCGCGATGCATGTTGGGAGAGAATATCCATAATCCGCCCACGAATTTCATAAGCGAACTCTTCGGGGGTCACCGCACGAGAGTTGGAAACAAACTGACCCAAGGCACGGGTCAGAGGCTGGCTATGGGCTAGCAAGAGGTACTTATAAGCGGTGTAAAACTCAATAACTTTAGCGGGTCGAGGATCCGGCGATACATAGCGATGCCAGGCATCGTAAGCAAATACTCGGGTTAAAAAGTTCTCGCGAATATCGCTGGCATTCAGTCGCCCTACTTCCTCCATAGGGAGGTGGGGGAAATTCTCTCTCACACGCGCAGCAAATAGACCTGCCGAATGCGCCAGTACACCGCGACCATCTTCTTTGTAATGGGGGGTAGTACGCACACCGCAGCTGGGAGACTTTTGCATCAGGATAAAACCGCGCAACTGCTCGACCTCCGGACTTATCTCGTCTGCGTAAGCTTCAAGGTCCTCTGTCACATCGATATTGGTGTCATCGCGCCCAACTGCGCGCAGGCGATCACTGACAATCAGGTGAATTGGCGGGCGGGGCACTCCCAAGCCTATTGCCACTTCCGGGCAGTAAGCTTGCAGATCAAAGCAATTACCCAGCAGCTGAGTGCAGACTTTGCTGTGCTTATGGCTACCGTTATATCGAACTGGATCACCCACGGCACAGCGGCTGATACCAACGGGAATCTTATGCGGCAGGAATTGAATATTCATAGTCACAAAGTGTGCAGGTAATGGCCTACCTTTTTTATAGTCTGCCACTAAAACTTATACAAGCTTTGCCTTTGTATAAGTTTTTGAAAATCTCCTGCAAGGTAACCGTGGCTTGCGCAAATACAAACCAAAGCTACAATGCAAAGCCGCGTTCATTCCGAGTTTTAGCGCTGCGCGCACTCTTATCGCCAGTCCCCGGTCTGCGATGCGGCCCACACCTCCCGGAAAGTACGGATTAGCTCATGATTCCAGCATTGCGCGAAGTCGACGAGGTTCAGGCGCTCTATTTGCAGTTCTTGCAGGAACTGAAGGACGCAGGTTTCCGTGGCGATACCACCCCCAGTTATGCCAGCCGCACGGTCCTGGCTACCGATAATTCGATATACCAGGTCCTCCCCCAGGCCGTTGTTTATCCCCGCGATAGTCGTGACTTGCAGCTGCTCGCCGAGCTGGCTGACAGGGAGGAGTTTCACTCGGTAGTGCTATCCCCCCGTGGCGGTGGTACCGGTACAAACGGCCAGTCCCTGACCGATGGACTGGTTGTGGATATCTCCCGCCATATGAACCAGATCCTCGAAATCAATGTTGAGAAGCGCTGGGTCCGGGTACAGGCCGGTGTGGTCAAAGATCAACTGAATGCAGCACTCAAACCCCACGGCCTCTTTTTTGCTCCGGAGCTTTCCACCAGTAACCGAGCCACCATTGGCGGCATGATCAATACCGATGCCTCAGGCCAGGGTTCATGTGTCTACGGCAAAACCCGCGATCACGTGCTGGAGTTACACACCGTATTATTGGGCGGTGAGATTTGGCACTCGGCCCCGATCGACGATGAGGAGCTGGCACAAGTTAGTGTCGGGGATAAACGCTCTGCACAGGTTCACCAAGTCTGTGATTCTATCGCGCGTACAAAAGCAGAGTTAATCACAGCAAAGTTTCCCAAGCTCAACCGCTGCCTCACCGGCTACGACCTGGCTCATATTCGCGACGACAAAGGCTTTAACCTCAATAGTGTTCTCTGTGGCTCAGAGGGAACCCTGGGTTTTATCGCCGAGGCAAAACTCAACCTGTTGCCAATTCCCAAATGTGTCGCTCTGGTCAATTTAAAGTACGACCATTTTCAAGAGGCGCTACGCGACGCCAAAGACCTGATGCTGGCCGGTCCCATGTCTATCGAGACAGTGGACAGCAAAGTGTTGCAGCTGGCGATGGAAGATATCGTCTGGCACAGCGTCAGTGAATTTTTCCCAGCGGATGATCGCCCGGTCAAGGGCATTAATTTAGTCGAGTACGCCGCCGATAGCGAAGAGGAATTGGAGCAGGCACTAGCCCAATTTACTGCTCATATTGATGAAGCTATTGGCCAGGCAGGTAAAAGTTTCGGTTATTCCATTGCCCGAGGCCACGCCGAGGTCAATCGAATCTGGGCCATGCGCAAACGGGCCGTGGGCTTACTGGGAAATGCCCAGGGAGAAAAACGCCCAATTCCCTTTGTCGAGGACACGGCAGTACCACCGGAAAACCTGGCAGATTTTATCGCTGAGTTCCGCACGGTATTGGATGAGGCCAATCTCGACTACGGTATGTTTGGCCATGTCGATGCGGGCGTGCTGCACGTGCGTCCGGCAATTGATATGAAAGACCCCCGGCAAGCCGCACAAATTCGTCCGATCACCGATCAGGTGGTCGCCCTCACACAGAAATATAAGGGCCTTTTGTGGGGGGAGCATGGGAAAGGTGTCAGGTCTGAATACGCACCGGAATTTTTTGGCGAGCTCTACCCAGAGCTGCAAAAAATCAAAGCCGCCTTCGATCCTCGCAACCAACTCAATCCGGGGAAAATAGCTACTCCCAGTGATGACAGCCAGCTGCTGAAAATTGACGAGGTATCCACCCGAGGCGAGCGGGACCGGCAAATTCCCGCCCAGGTCTGGGAGGGCTATGAGGAAGGTGTGCACTGCAACGGCAATGGTGCTTGCTTTAACTGGAACCCCGACGATGCCATGTGCCCTTCCTACAAGGCCACTCGCAACCGTATTCACTCTCCCAAGGGGCGCGCCTCTTTAATGCGCGAATGGCTGCGATTGCTCAGCGAAAAAAATGTTGATGCGGTCTCCAGTGCCCAGCGCCTGCGGGAACGCTCCTTTTTTGTCGGACTCCCCAAGCGCATTATCAATTCCCTGGCAAAAACCCGTGGCGAGTACGATTTCAATCACGAAGTTAACGAGGCGATGCAAGGCTGCCTGGCCTGTAAATCCTGTGTGGGGCAGTGCCCGATAAAAGTGGATGTGCCGGAGTTTCGCAGCAAATTCCTCGAACTCTACTACAGCCGCTATTTGCGTCCGCTAAAAGATTACGCCGTCGGTGGGCTGGAATTCCTGATGCCACACCTGGCCAAGCTACCTCAGTTATACAACTGGCCACTAAAACTCAAGCCAGTTTCCTTCCTGATGGAGCGCCTGTTCGGCATGGTGGACAGCCCACTGTTATCGGAAAAAACCTTGAAAGCGACTATGGCGGAGCTGGGTGTGCCTGTCGCCAGTGCCGCCTGCCTGGAGTCCTTGGGCCCGGCACAGCGCAGTCGCGCAGTGGTGATAGTGCAGGATGCTTTTACCAGTTACTTTGATGCCCAAGTGGTTGCCGACATCGTGCGCTTGCTAAAGCAGCTCGATTTTGTCCCCATGCTGGCGCCCTACCGCGCCAACGGCAAACCCCTACATGTGCACGGTTTCCTGCGCCAGTTCCAGAGGGTCGCTGAATTAAACAGCCAGATGCTTAACGACCTCGCCGCCAGCGGTATTCCCCTTGTGGGCATCGACCCCTCAATGACCCTGACTTATCGCTCCGAGTATAAAAAGCTGATGGGCGATGAGGCACCCAAGGTCCACTTGTTACAGGAATGGCTGGCTTCCCAGCGGGAGCACCTGGAACAACAGCGCCACCGCATAGCGCCCGCCAACTTCCAGCTTCTGCCCCATTGCAGTGAACAAACCAATGCCACCGCCTCGGTGAAAGACTGGCAAAATGTTTTCACTGCCCTGGGCCTGGAACTCGCTACCGAGAGCCTCGGCTGCTGCGGTATGGCCGGTACCTATGGCCACGAAGCAGATCACAAAGAGACCTCACGAGTCATTTTCCAGCAATCCTGGGCGCCCCGATTGAACAGTGGCGAAAACCAGTTGGCCACCGGCTATTCCTGTCGTTGCCAGGCCAGTCGCTTTGCAGGCGTATCCTTGCGCCATCCGCTACAGGGGCTACTGGCGCAACTGGATAAATAGGCATTTACTGACGTAAGAGGCCCATAGCTCCGGGTCTCTTACCGTCCACCCAAAGTAGCCTGCGGGAAGTGCCTATGCACAAACATCTCTCAAACCTGCTCATGCTGTTTTATGCACTGCTTGGCATCGCCGTATTGCTAGCAGCAATATCCATAAGCTCAAACTCCGGGAAACAACAATTAGGGCACCATCTATCCCAGGCCCAACACTCCCTGGCATTGGTTACTGAGGCTGAAACCTACGCCCGCACGGGCAACTACGCCGACGCACTGCCACTTTACGAAAAGGCCATCTCCTCGCTGTCCGACTATCCGGATCAACAGCAGGCCCTGCGCTACCGCTACGGTATTGTGCTCAATGCATTTAGCGCCCAAGCGCGACCTGACCTCTACCCCCTTGCCCGCGCACAGTTCGAATCGGTCCTCAATTACCTGGATGAGGGCGCGGTGCTACCGCAGTCCACCGCGAGAGTGCGGTCGGCCATGGCACACACTTACCATCAGCAAGCAGCAACGGAGAAGGAGCACACTCAGCGAGCTCATCTTCTACGCTCGGCTTACCTTCTATATAAGAGTGCAATCCAAGGCCTGCGCGAGCAGGCGGAATGGCAGAACCTTGCCATCACCTATTTCAACCTGGGGCAAGTCTGTGAATGGCAGGGCAATCTGGAGGAAGCCATCATCTGGTTGGAAAAAACGGTGAAGCTGGACATGCAGCACAAGCTGCCGGACCTCCAGGAAGACAGTGACTACTTATCCGCATTGCGCAGCCAGGTGGAACCGATACTGGAAAACCCCGAAACCGCGCTGTAAGTACTGGGGATTCCCTGCACTTTTTAATGTGACGCACCGGTTTTTCCGCTAAAACCTGCTGTTTTTTGTCATATCAGCAATATATGGAGAATAAGTCACAAATAATTTATGAGGAATTTTTTACCGTTCCAGTCATGCTAAGTAATGCCCTCCACCACTCCTAGCACGACTCTTTAGAATGACATCGCTGTCACGCAATTTTTCTCTTTTGAAACCATTTACCAAGGAGCTGGGTTCTATCCGGCCATTTCCTTCTGTACAAAATATATACAGCGCAATTTTATTGTTCTTTATATCTGAAAATTAAGCCATTTTTTTATTTTCTGTAAATAACCCGCCAATTCATACGGCTTTTTCTCGCTTTGCAGGAAAAAGTTGATACCTCAGGAATCGCCGGTAATATAGCCAGCGTTGATTAAATATTGATCAACGATTTCCAAACAAACTTGGAAATTTCACAAGCAGCCCTTGGCTTGTGACCATTTATGACCTGGAGGTAATGGGACATGATGAAACAGACTCTGCGAAATACTGCCTTTTTTATTGCTGCCTTACTCGCTATCGGTGTAAGCGTTAATGCCTCAGCAGCACTTAAGAAAACCATGATTGTTGACGCAACTGCTTACAACTCTGTACCCGGACAAACTGACAGTGATCCCTGGGTAGCAGCTTGGAACAACCGCCTGCGCCCCGGTGACAAAATTATCGCCGTATCCCGTGACCTGGAAAAACACGGTCTGACTAACGGCGCCAAAGTTAAAATTGAAGGTCTGCCTGGCACCTATACCGTGCGCGACCGTATGAACAAGCGTTTTACTAACCGAATCGATGTTTGGATGGAGAAAGACATTAAGAAAGCCCGCGCCTGGGGCAAGAAAAAACTGAAGATTGTTTTTGAACCCGTAAAGTAATTAGACCTAATTTCAACAGAGCTTGTGACCCCGCCCTCCAGCGGGGTTTTTTTATTGTTAAAAGAAATTATATCTAATCCAGAAAAAAGCAATCAGGGTTCCATCTCCATTAAAAACCCTTCTAGCTCTATACAATTTGAATTTCCGATATAAAACAGGCTCGGCTGCTGGTTCTCGGTATAGCGATGTTTTAATCCATCCTCGCCAATTAATATTAAGTATTCTGATTTTACCCAGCGCTCACCCTCCCTGTATTCCGTTAGCCATAAAAGCGATGGCTGCCCCTCGTGACAGAGCCCATAAAACATGCGGGTTTTTTCCACCAGTTTCTTGGTCATGTAATCTAGATAGCGGCCGGGATAGGTATAGCGATCAGCCTCAATACCAATTTTCTCTGGGTTTATCCCCATATCGGCGCGGCCAACTCTCTGTATATAAATTGCCAGGTTCTCGTCGCAATCAAGACAATGGCGCCCGGCAACAATGGCATAACCACTCAATTCGGAGATAAGTCGGGCTTCTTTCAGGTCAGTGGTGAGCAGCTGTCGATTGGAAAGGCGGATGCTCTCTGCGGATACCAGTGGACTTAATACAGTCACCAGCAGAATAAGGTAGCGCAGGTTCATGGGGAGGGTAACCGCAGGTTAGGTAGTACCGCCGGAGACCTGGATTCCACCATTGTCTCGCGGCGGCACTGTGATTGGGTGTGCTGTTACACAGTCGCGATTCCCTTCTCACATTAACCATAGCAGTTTGAACAAATGTCAGCCGACTTTTGCCACAACTCCCGCTGGGAATTGCCAGTCAGCCGATTCATTCTGAAGAGGGCTTACCAGCTGCCATCGGCTTCCTGAACTGGCCCAACAAAGGTAGCGATCCCCTCCTCTTTAAGAGCATCGAGCGCTTCATCCAGCGCTTCCCGCTCAGTCTCAAACGCATCTTCCCACACGGTTGAGTTGTTGTGTTCATCGACGATTTCAAGCAGCCAGCCGCCCTCACCATCTTCGTAAATATCGATCTGGACGGAAACCTCGCCCTCCCGATAGATCTGGCTCAACTCCGATTCTTTCGGTGCAAACTCTTCGCCCATGGGATTCGCCTCGCTGTGACCTTGAAATTTCGGCCAGAACTTTGACAACTTGCGGCCCGACGGTCAACTACAAATCCCTTTTCTTGCAGGTGCGGACCGCCTGCTTACTGTACGACAAGCTCCTTTTTTTGCGATAAAATGCGCGGCGATTTTTTCTGCTCCGGATTTGCGATCCGGCCCGCAACTGAGGAAGTACCATGAACCATTTTGTTGTCTGTGCACTGTATAAGTTCGTTACCCTTGAGAACTTTGAAACGCTTCGCGCCCCACTGCTGGAGGTGATGCAAGAAAACAGTGTTCGCGGCACCCTGCTGTTGGCCCAAGAGGGCATCAATGGCACTGTAGCCGGCTCCCGCGAAGGTATCGACGCGGTATTAGCCCATTTGAAGTCAGACGAGCGCCTCGCCAACCTGGACTACAAAGAGTCCATCACCCAGGCAATGCCCTTCCTGCGCAGTAAAGTGAAGCTAAAGAAAGAAATTGTCACCATGGGTGTAGAGGGCATTGATCCACTGCGCACCGTCGGCACCTATGTCAAACCCAAAGATTGGAATGCCCTGATCAGCGACCCAGAGGTTGTTGTCGTGGACACCCGCAATGACTATGAATTCCAGGTCGGTACTTTCAAGAATTCCATCAACCCGGAAACTGAGACTTTCCGCGAGTTCCCGCAGTACGTAAAAGAGAATATGGACCCGACCAAGCACAAGAAGGTCGCCATGTTCTGCACCGGCGGTATCCGCTGCGAGAAGTCCACAGCCTATATGAAAGAGCAGGGCTTTGAAGAGGTATATCACCTCCACGGCGGTATTTTGAAATACCTGGAAGAAGTCCCAGCAGAAGAATCCCTGTGGGAAGGCGAGTGCTTTGTTTTCGATGAGCGGGTGACAGTCAACCACAACCTGGAACGCGGCAAATATGATCAATGCAATGCATGCCGCATGCCCATCACTGAGGAAGACCAGCAATCTCCCCTGTTCGAGCAGGGTGTAAGCTGCCCGCACTGCCACGACAAGGTGCCTGAAGCCGACCGAGCCCGTTTCCGCGAGCGCGAAAAGCAAATTCAGCTAGCCAAACAGCGCGGCGAAGTACACATTGGCCAGGACGCCCGCGAGCAAACCGTCTCCCGCCGCGAGCAAAAGAGAGAGGAGCGTCGCCGCCAGGCTGAAGCCCAACAGGCGCGCAGCCAGCAGGCCTAACTCCTCCCCTAGAGAGCAAGAGGCTGAGGTACGACCTTTATCTGGGCTAGCCAGGCCTCTGCCTCGGCCTCCACAACGAACTCCCTAGAACTGAGCCTGCACAGGCAGGAGCCGTGGCTGGGCAGCGGACAGGTCCAGCGCCCTCGCGGATGTAACACCGCGATAAATGCCCGTCGCAGTACAGGGTTCTCAGCAATAAAGTGAATAAACTTCTGGTGTTCCTCCAGTGTGGTTTTGCTGCGCGCATAACGCAGGTCGAGTAGTACACGTAGGGGTTTTCGGTGGCGATACTTTTCCACCAGTAGTGCAATGGCTTCTATTTTGTCCTTATACCCCACCGGACCAAAAAAAAGCACACGCGCTATTCCACCCGCCGGCCGATAGCTAATATGAAAATTCATTGATAACAGCACCCGTGCGCTTGTCTTTTTTATTTTTATCGACTACAGCTTCCGCAATGCCTCTTTTTATTGTCTTACCTGTATTGAAAACGCGAAATAAGGCAGACTTTTTTCTCGTACACTCCTGATATTTACTTCTACCTCAACGGCAATCCAACATCCGTATAAAGGGTTTGACGTTTGTCGGCGAAAATACTGCACCTGTAAACCCGTTTTAATACCCTCAGCCCCAACTACATTTAATAAGCGACAAAAAACCTGCAAATACTGCCACCTAAAAATCATAAGCGGTCTATATCGCAAAAAAATATCGGCTTTATGATTTTTAAAACAATAAGTAACTAGTACGATCAAAATACCCCTGTTTTTTACCAGGTAATTCTGTGAAATATTTTGAAAGTTCTAATTTACCCAGAGCGCGACAGAAGTGGGCTATCGCTAAAAGGAAATCTGTACCATAAAACAAGGAACAAACTAGTACGGCTTACTTCAATGAGGGACACCGGGCTGCATCAATATAGAAATATTGGAGCCCGGTAAAAACAGAAAAACAAAGAAAATTATTTCTTTGTGATCAATATCGCGAATGGGTTCAACTTATTTCGATTTCCGGCATATCGCTGTCATCACTGCTGTTTAACCAGATCTGGGCAGCAGCCTTGCGGGCAATTTCGCAATAAAAACCAGCAATTTCACTATCTGGATCGGAAATAACACTGGGCTGTCCGCTATCCACATCGGCGCGGATTTTCTGTGCCAGCGGAAGCTCTCCCAGTAAATGGGTATCGTACTCTGCAGCGATTCGCTCACCGCCACCGGTACCGAAAATTGGCTCGCTGTGACCACACTTGGAACAAGTATGCAGCGCCATATTTTCCACAATACCCAGCACAGGTACCGATACCTTGCGGAACATCTCCACGCCCTTAATGGCATCTTTTAGTGCCAGGTCTTGAGGGGTAGTTACAATTACCGCACCGGCCAATGTAGTTTTCTGTGCCAGCGTCAATTGAATATCCCCGGTACCCGGGGGCATATCCACAACCAGGTAATCAAGCCCATCCCGACTTTCCCCCACAGGGTTTGACTGAGAATCTGGTTGAGCGCGCCGCTGGCCATAGGCCCGCGCCATACCGCAGGGGTCTCCTCGGTCATCAGGTACCCCAGAGACATTGTCTCTATTCCATGGGCCTCTACCGGCACAAAGAATTTCTGTTCTTTCACATGCGGGCGCTGGTCTTCAGTTCCCAGCATGGTGGGCAGGCTCGGGCCGTAGATATCAGCATCCAACAAACCAACCCGGGCACCTTCCGCCGCCAGGGCCAGGGCCAGATTGACCGCAGTCGTGGACTTGCCAACCCCGCCTTTGCCCGACGCGACAGCAACAATGTTTTTTACCTTCGCCAGAGTTTCCGGCGCCCCGGAAGTCGGCGTAGCGGGAATATCGCTGAACAGCTCAAACTGCAACTTAGAGCCTTTGAGGGGCCCGGCTTTCAACAGCGGCTGACAGCTCTCCTCCACCCGCTGGAGCCAATCTGCCTCCTGGCTCGCACACGGATATCCCAGGGTAATCCCGGCGAAAACAGTTTCGTCCTCATACCCAACTTCAATTTCTGCGTCCAAATCATCCAGCGGCAAGCCACTGGCAGGATCATGCAACTGGCCGAGGCACTCCGCCAGTCGCTCCAGTTCAGCCTGAACTTCCTGTGACAGCTCGTCATGATCGTGATGATGATCGCTCACGGTATCTCCCTCTCAGCGCTTCTAGATTGGCTCGCATTGTGTCGGATGACGCGGCCTAACACCAGCCACAGCAGCCAAACAAGGATTCACATAAGCCAGCTTGATCCCTCCACGACATAGTGCAAATCTGCTATATTCCGCGGTCTTTTGACGATCTTCGGCCCACTCTCCGTGAGTCCCTGGCCGCAACCCCACAGCGATGGAAAAACCGATGTCCGATACGCGCAACATTCTCGTCACCAGCGCACTGCCCTATGCCAATGGCTCCCTACATCTGGGCCATGTGCTCGAATATATCCAAACCGATATTTGGGCCCGCTTCCAGCGTGCGCGCGGCAATAACTGCCTGTATATCTGTGCCGACGATGCTCACGGCACTGCAATTATGCTGAAAGCTGAACAACTGGGCCTGACCCCGGAACAGCATATCGCCAATATGCAGGCAGAACACGAGCGCGACTTCGCCGACTTCCTGATTGGTGTGGACAACTACCACTCCACCCATTCAGAGGAAAACCGCGAGCTGTCGGCAATGATCTACCGCCGCCTCAGCGAAAACGGCCACATCGCGTCGCGCACTATTACCCAGGCTTTCGATCCAGAGAAACAGCTTTTCCTGGCGGATCGCTATATCAAGGGAACCTGCCCCCGCTGCAGCACGCCCGACCAGTATGGTGATAACTGTGAAGCCTGTGGCGCCACCTACAGCCCTACCGAACTGATCGATCCGGTATCAGCGATCTCCGGCGCCACTCCGATAGAAAAGGAGTCAGAGCACTTCTTCTTTACCCTGCCCGCATTCACCGAGTACCTGCGCGAGTGGACTCGCTCCGGTACCCTCCAGGATGAAGTGGCCAACAAGCTGGCCGAATGGCTGGAAGAGGGTCTGCAAGAGTGGGATATTTCCCGCGACGCCCCTTACTTCGGTTTTGAAATTCCCGATGCGCCGGGCAAATATTTCTACGTGTGGCTCGACGCTCCCATTGGCTATATGGCCAGTCTCAAAAACTACTGCGACAGCAAAGGGCTGGACTGGCAGGAGTACTGGAAAAAAGACAGCGACGCCGAGGTCTACCATTTTATCGGCAAGGATATCGTCAACTTCCACGCACTCTTTTGGCCAGCCATGCTGGACTCAGCGGACTTCCGCACCCCCAACAAAGTTTGCGTACACGGCTTCCTTACCGTAAACGGCAAGAAGATGTCCAAGTCCCGCGGCACCTTTATCAATGCCCGCAACTACCTGGATCACTTGAGCCCTGAGTATTTGCGCTACTACTTCGCCGCCAAACTGACCGGTGGCGTCGATGACCTGGATCTGAACCTGGACGATTTTATCGCCAAGGTGAACTCTGATCTGGTGGGTAAAGTAGTCAATATCGCCTCTCGCACCGCCAAGTTTGTCAGCAAGTCCGGTGGCAAGCTGGCCGGCGAACTGGCCGACGAACAATTGTGGAACCAATTTGTAGAAGCGGCTCCACGAATTGCTGAGTATTACGAGCAGCGAGAATACGCCCGCGCCATGCGCGACATTATGGCTCTGGCCGACGCCGCCAATGCCTGGATCGCCGACAAGGCTCCCTGGTCCCTGGCCAAGCAGGAGGGCACCGAAGCTGAGGTTCTGGCTATTTGCTCCCAGGGTGTGAATATGTTCCGCGCCCTGATCACCTGGCTCGCCCCGGTATTGCCCAACACTGCACAAAAAGCGGCGGAGTTCCTCAACAGTGAGCTGGATTGGAACAGCGCAACCAAACCGCTGACAGATCACGAAATCAAGAAGTTCAAACCGCTGCTGCAACGGGTTGAGAAAACCCAGGTAGATGCGGTTATGGATGCGGCTGCGGAATCCTTGGCCCAGCTACAAGCGGAAACCAAAGCTGCTACCGGCCCTCTAGCGGAGGACCCCATTGCTGAGGAAATCCAGTTTGATGACTTCGCCAAAGTAGACTTGAGGATCGCCCTGATCGCCAAAGCTGAGCATGTTGAAGGCGCCGGTAAACTGCTGCGCTTAACCCTGGATCTGGGCGGCGAAACCCGCCAGGTATTTGCCGGTATTAAAAGCGCCTACGCCCCTGAGGACCTGGAAGGTAAGCACACCGTTATGGTCGCCAACCTGGCGCCGCGTAAAATGCGCTTTGGTGTCAGTGAGGGTATGGTTCTGGCAGCAGGTCCCGGAGGTAAGGACCTGTGGATACTGGAGCCCCACGAGGGCGCCAAACCCGGTATGCGCGTAATGTAATTTTCCTGCGCTAACGCAGGGAAACTGCAATCAAGCCGGCACACACCAGCCCCACTCCCAGCAGCTGGGGCCTGTGTGCCGGCTCCTTGAGTAACCAGACCGCCAAGCCCACGCCCAGGGGAATACTCAACTGCCTTAGGGCAACTACATAACTCACATTTTCAGTCATTGTCATCGCCAGCAGTACCAGGCCGTAAGTCGCTCCCATCATGGCACCGGTCAGGGCCCCGACCTTCAAATCCCGAAAACTTTGGATCAATGGCGCAGTGCCACTCTGACCCAAGCACCCCAGAAGCAGCCATACACCACAGGCAAGAAACTGCATCCCCAAATAGCTGTAGGCCAGAACAAGCGCAGGGATAGTGCCTCCCGCAGTATCCCCCAGGTAAATCAGCGCCCCTTTATCTGCCAGTGAATAGCCCACAGTGCCAATGGCTGCGACCAGCGCCCAGGCGCAGTCCGCGCGCCAATAAGCTCTCCAGTGCCACTCGCGGAAATACACCAACGGTACCAGCAGGCAGCCAATTGTCACCAACAGCATTCCCACCCAGGCGAGTGGAGGTAGCGATTGCCCCAACAATACCGTTGCCAGTGCAACCAGCAATACCGGCAATGCTCGAGCAACGGGAT
The DNA here is from genome assembly GCF_030012985.1 of Microbulbifer sp. VAAF005. NCBI lineage: Bacteria > Pseudomonadati > Pseudomonadota > Gammaproteobacteria > Cellvibrionales > Microbulbiferaceae > Microbulbifer > Microbulbifer sp. VAAF005. Next base: position 2,311,298 of record NZ_CP120233.1, read on the forward strand.
AGACCAATCCCATATTGGCTCGCTGGTAGGCGAGGGATAAGCCCCCCATATAAATCATTTGAAAAAAACCACTACCGATAAGGAGGATCCAGAAACTTCGCGGGAGCGAATCAACCTGATATAGCAACCAAAAATTTAGCGGTAAAAGAAAAATTCCAACACTGAGAGTCGCGATACAGAAAAAAGCGGGAGTTGGTGTGCGAGACTTCCCCAGTAAATTCCAACCCGCGTGTAGAAATGCAGAAATTAAAACAAGACTGGCAGCGGTAAACGATATTCCCATAGAGGCCCTCTTCAATTGCGACAGAAAGGCCCCGACAAACCAACCGTAGCCACGAATATGCGCAGTTAAGGCCGCTGGCCAGCAAAGTTTTGCATTCCTTCTTCACTGCCGTAGCATGTCCACCACACTGCAAATCTATCGAGGAGATGTCATGCGCGGCGTATTTCTGGACACTTTGACAATGAAGCTTGAGGAGCTGGATACCTCGGCCCTAACAAATAGTCTAGACCAGTGGGACTTCTATGAAACGACTCCCGCCGAAAAAGTCGCGGAGCGAATCGCCGAGGCCGAGGTGGTAATAACCAATAAAGTCATAATAAGCCGCACATTATTGGAGCAAGCCAGCAAATTAAAAATGATTTGTGTTTGTGCAACCGGTACAAATAACATCGATCTCGCCGCCGCACAGGAATTAAATATTCCGGTGTACAACGTTAAAGGTTATGCGGGGGCTTCTGTACCACAGCACACTCTTGCCCTGATCCTGGCTCTTGCTTCCAAGTGGCACCGCTATCACAACGATGTTTTTGCCGGACGCTGGAGCCAATCTACAATTTTTTGCCTGCTCGATCACCCAGTGGTTGAACTCGCAGGAAAAACACTCGGTATCATTGGCTTTGGTGCCCTCGGGCAGAAGGTGGCAAAACTGGGGGAAGCCCTGGACATGCGGGTACTGGTGGCTGAATCATTTAGCGGCACACCCGCTGAAGGCAGGACGCCACTGCAACAATTGTGTGCAGAGTCCGATGTCATCAGTCTGCACTGCCCGCTCACAGAAGAAACCGATCAGCTGGTAGACGAGCAATTCATCGCCGCGATGAAACCCGGCGCACTCCTGGTCAATACGGCTCGGGGCGGGCTGGTAAATGAACAGGCACTGGCGGATGCTTTGCGCAGCGGACACCTTGGGGGGGCGGCACTGGATGTCCTCAGCCAGGAGCCCCCACCCGCCAGTCACCCACTATTGGACAGAGATATCCCCAATTTGATTATCACCCCCCACAACGCCTGGATCAGCCGTGAATCACGCCAGCGCCTACTCAACGGCGTCGTAGAGAATATTGAAACCTGGAAAAGTGAGAGTACCAGCCATCCATAAACAACTCGCTTTTATCTAACCCAAGCCATCTCAGGCATCTGCCGGTCCGAGGACTAAGCCCCTCTGTGAACCCAGGCCGGCTTTTGCCGTTTGAAACCACGACCGGGCCCGAACAGCTGCCAGCCATAGTCCAAGATCAGTAGCAGGGACAGGGACTTTTTTCTGCAAAAATCGAGTGAAAAAAACCCCTTTTTCAAGTGGGAATTACCACGCGGGACTATAGACTTCCTCGGCAATTAAACCCCGAGAGGAGAAACCTGATGGCAACCGCAAGATCTCCACATACGAACTCCAGTAGGGAGAAGCTGCAACAGGCCTATAATCTTGCTGGAGAGGCCGCTTCACAAGCTGCTGGCAGCTTGAAAGAGAGGGCCCGGACCTCTGTAGAGTCCCAGAGACAACGTGCCACCGATGTAATGGAAAAAGCGGAGTCCTCACTTCGGGAGCGCCCCATTCTCGCTGTTGGCTGTGCATTTGTTGTTGGCTGGGCAATTGCGAAGCTCTTTAAGTAACGCTGCTCTCTTTTTTCGACTGGTAAGGACACCCCCTGATGGGCAATGAAAAAAAGTCCCAAGCGTCTGGCGAGAATGCCGATTCCGCTGCGCAGGAGCGCAGCCCGGATCAGTCTTCACCTTCTCCCTCAGGGAAAGACTCTGATGGAGAAGGTGAAAATAGCCTTGAAGCTACCCTCGCTCGCGCCGAGGCAACACTGACCCTACTGACTGCCTGGTTGGCTAATATTCAAAAGCTATTCCAGTTGGAGTTGGATAGAACAATTGCAGCCGGCAAGCGTATTGTTGCCCTGCAACTGATGTTACTGCCTCTAAGTGCGGCCCTCATCGTCAGTCTCTGTGGAGGCGTTGGGCTGATTGCCTACTATTTTTCCCAGTCTATTTATTTGGCATTTCTGGTATTTATTCTTATCCAGGTCGCTATTTTGGCGGGAGCTATCGTTTATCAAAAGAAGCTGGTGCCCCTACTGGGTTTTGAAGAGACCAAGCGACAAGTTAAAGAGGCTTTAAACGATGTCACTGAAGTCTTTAAATAAACAGATCGAACTATGTAGTCGAGACACGGAGCGACAACGGCTCAGTGTGTTGGCAATAGTAAATCGACAACAGCAGGACGTTCAGCAGCGTTTACAGGGAATTCCCCTGCCACTGGTTTTAGGTCTGGCTTTAATCGCCGGCTTCGCGGTGGAAAAATTATGGCAATTGCCCCGCACCTCACAGGTGGTTCAGTTTATGCTGTCTATGAGGCCTTTTTAGCCGGCGCTACTCTTTATATAAATATTAATTCAACGGCCACTTCTAAAAAGAGGGGCACCGGAAAATAACCATAGAAAATAGATACTGGCACATCCTTGTGCCAGCCTTACCCATTAATACCCTGTATTAATCAACATCCTTATCGGTCACTTTATCTTGGGTGTTATTGTCAAAGTCACCGGCGCTGTGGCGCTCATGTAGTTGTTCGCTGGGCTCACCCCAGATTCGATTGACCATTCGTCCGCGCTTTACCGCTGGCCGCTCTGCAATTTCCCCCACCCAACGATTGAGATTTTTATAACTCTGGGTATCGAGAAATTCCGCCGCACTATAAGCTTCATTGCGCACCAGAGCCCCATACCAGGGCCAGATCGCAATATCGGCGATGGTATAAGTCCTTCCCGCCACATACGGATGCTTTGCCAGCTGTTGGTCCAATACGTCCAACTGGCGCTTTACTTCCATAGCAAATCGGTTGATCGGATATTCATATTTTTCCGGTGCATAGGCATAAAAGTGTCCAAAGCCTCCCCCCAGGTAAGGGGCCGAGCCCATCTGCCAGAAGAGCCAATTCAAAGCCTCGGTGCGCTGCTCGGGCGTATGAGGCAATAGGACATTAAACTTTTCTGCCAGGTAGAGCAGTATGGAGCCACTTTCAAATACCCGGATTGGTGGCGTAGTGCTGTGATCCACTAAGACCGGAATCTTGGAATTTGGGTTTGCCTCAACAAAACCACTGCCAAACTGCTCTCCTTCAGTGATACGGACTAAATGGGCATCGTATTCTGCTCCCTCAAACCCGAGTTCCAATAACTCCTCTAACATCACCGTCGCTTTAACCCCGTTCGGCGTAGCCAAAGAATAGAGCTGCATCGGGTGCTGCCCCTGCGGCAGCGCTTTATCATGGGTCGCACCCGCTACCGGCCGATTGATACTGGCAAAAGCGCCCCCGCTTTCCTTATCCCACTGCCAAACCTTGGGGGGAGTGTAGGTTTCGTTCGACATTAAACTGCTCCAACTGAATTTAAGGTTGCTCTCAAGCAAAAACACGCATGCCGCGTCAATATACTGTATTGCCTCTACCCCACGCTTATCACCAAGTACCAAACTGGGTTACCCATCTTGTACCTATCGTTTCAAATTGGCAAAGATACTGCAAATAGTATCCACAAAGGCCTCCACCTTTACTCCAAGTGGGGTCCATTTGATCCAGAGGTGGCCCTTTGTCGGCCCTTTTCCCCTGCCACCCTCCTCACGAGTTGAAGCCCCCAAGCGACTCAACCATAATAGCCGCCCTGCGCGGCATTCGACGGTGCTCACAAGGAAGGTGCTAGTCTCACCTTAACCCTGCCGACGCCATTGCCGCTGTTCGCGCCACTCCGCCCTAGGGCTTTAACCGGACCTGTTATGACCGAATTTGCCGTCATTCTGCTCAGCACCATCTTGGTCAATAATTATGTGTTAGTGCAGTTTCTCGGCCTGTGCCCGTTTATGGGAGTTTCCAATAAACTGGAGACCGCTGTGGGTATGGCCGGCGCTACCACCTTTGTACTTACTTTGGCCTCTATTTGTTCATACCTGGTCAACACCTATCTGTTGGCCCCCTTTGGTATTGAAGATCTTCGCACCATCTCATTTATTCTGGTGATTGCTGTTGTCGTACAGTTCACGCAGATGTTTATCCAGAAGACCAGCCCCTTGATGTACAAGGTGTTAGGCGTTTTTCTACCGCTGATCACTACCAACTGTGCCGTGTTGGGTGTCGCTCTACAGAACACTATGAAAGCGCACACTTTTATACAGTCCACTCTTTACGGATTTGGCGCAGCAGTGGGTTTCTCCCTGGTATTAATCTTGTTTTCCTCGATGCGCGAGCGCCTCTTTGCCGCCGATGTCCCGCTGCCATTTCGCGGCGCCGCAATCGGTATGGTCACTGCCGGACTGATGTCACTGGCATTTATGGGCTTTAGCGGTCTGGTATAGGATTTCGATATGCTGGACTGGATTTCACAAATTTCTTCTCCCCTACTGGTGCTCGGTGGCATGGCATTGGTATTCGGTGCCCTGCTGGGTTTCGCCGCCGTTCGCTTCCGGGTGGAGGGTGACCCGCTCGTTGAGCAGGTCGATGCCCTGTTGCCACAGACTCAATGTGGCCAGTGTGGCTACCCCGGCTGTCGCCCCTACGCAGAAGCGATAGTGCACGGCGATACCATCAACAAGTGCCCCCGGCGGGCAGGCCACTATCAATGAGTTGGCCAATCTGCTGGATATAGAGCCCATGCCGTTGGACGCCGAGCACGGTATTGAAGATGTAAAAAAAGTGGCATTTATCCGCGAGGCAGAGTGCATCGGTTGCACCAAATGTATTCAGGCCTGCCCGGTAGATGCCATTGCCGGCGCCGCCAAATATATGCACACGGTAATCACCGATGAGTGCACAGGGTGTGACCTTTGTGTCGAACCCTGCCCCGTTGACTGTATCGATATGGTTCCCCTGGAAACCGCTTTACAGGATTGGCATCCACACAAGCCCAGCGATAGCTCGGCGCTGATTGCCAGCGATCGCCGCACTATTCAAGAACATACCGGGGGAGGCGCGGTTTGAACCCCGTAGATAGCAAGACCAAGCAAAGAGAGGCCGTTCAGGAGAGACGCGCAGCCCGCGAGGCACAACTAATTGCCAGTGAAAAAGCGCGCGAGCTGCGCCCCAACGACTTCCCCGGCGGAGTGCACCCTCCCGAGAACAAACACCAGAGTACCGGTGAGCCTATAGGAGTGATCCCCCTCGCCGAGGACTTGATCGTACCACTGCTACAGCACTCCGGTACCACCGCCATACCGCTGGTGAACCTCGGTGATAAGGTATTAAAGGGGCAAAAGATTGCCGAAGCCGACGGTTTCATTAGCTGTCCAGTGCATGCTCCCAGCTCCGGCAGGGTTATGGCCATTGAACCCTATCCAGTACCCCACCCTTCGGGTCTGCTGGAGGACTGCATTGTCATTCGCACAGACGGCGATGATGCCTGGTGCGAACTCACCCCGTGCGAAGATTACCTTCAGGTTTCACCGATAGAGCTTCTGGATAAGATCCGCGACTGCGGTATTGCCGGCATGGGCGGTGCAGGGTTTCCAACCGCTGTGAAGCTAGACCCTCACGGCGGCGCCGAAATTGATACTTTGATTATCAATGGCACAGAGTGTGAACCCTATATCACTGCCGACGATATGCTAATGCGGGAGCGTGCCGACGAAATTATCGCCGGCGTGGAAATTCTTGCCCATATCCTCGACCAGCCCGAACGGGTATTGATTGGTATCGAAGACAATAAGCCCAAAGCTATCCGCGCGATGCGCAAAGCTGTCGAAGGCACTCGATTCGATATCGTGGTATTCCCCACAAAGTATCCGTCCGGCGGCGAAAAACAGCTGATTCAAATCCTTACCGGCCGAGAAGTGCCCAACAAAGGGCTACCGGCTAACGTGGGGATTGTATGCCAGAATGTCGGCACTGCTCGCGCGGTATATCGCGCGATTCGGTTTGGCGAACCCCTGATCAGCCGAGTGACGACTGTTGTCGGCAAAGCGCTGGAGCAGCAGCGCAATATCGATGTACCTATCGGCACTCCCATAGAACATATCCTCAAATATCACGGTGTCCATCGCGGCCTGATGCAAAAGGTGATCATCGGCGGTCCGATGATGGGTTATACGATTGACGATCAACGCGCCCCAATCGTGAAAACCACCAACTGCCTACTGGTACCGACCCATGAGGAGCTACCGCCAGCACCGGTGGCCCAAGCTTGTATTCGCTGCGGTTTTTGCGCAGAGGCATGCCCGGCTTCCCTGCTACCGCAACAACTCTATTGGTATGCCCGCGCCGACGAACGGGAGAAGCTACAGGCCTATAACCTGTTTGACTGTATCGAGTGCGGTGCCTGCTCTTACGTCTGCCCCAGTACGATTCCCCTGGTTCAGTACTATCGCGCTGCCAAAGGCGCAATTCGCACTGCTGAAGCGGAAAAAGAGAAGTCCGATCGCGCACGCGATCGTTTCGAATTCCGCAAGTTGCGCCTTGAAAAAGCTGAAAAAGAGAAAGAAGCAAAACGCGAAGCCCGGCGCAAAGCCGCTGAACAAGCTCGCCAGCAAAGGGAACAAAACCCTGAATCTCCGACAGCCAAAGCTGAGAAGCAGGAAGCAGATGTTGTTGCCGCCGCCCTGGCGCGAGTTAAGTCCCGCCAGGAGGACCCTAAGCAGCTTTTAGCCCGCGCCCAGCGTACTTTCTCCAGTGCCGAGAGCCGGGTGGAACGCATGCGTAACAAACTGGAAGCTGCCGATGAGAGCCAGCGCGACCAATTGGCAGCGCAACTCAAGGCTGCTGAAGTGAAATTGCAGGAAGCACAACACAAGTTGACCCTTGCCGAACGACGCGCCGATAGGGATACCACCCGGGAGCCCAACCAGGAAGAAACCAGTGCAGCTGTGCGGGCAATTACCAAAGCCCGTGCCTCCGCAGAGGCGCGGGCCCAGATGAGTGACGCCGACAGACTTGCTGCAGATATCGAAGCACTACGCAAGCGCGTCGCCAAAGCTGAGACTCGCCTGCAAAAGGCTCGTGATGAAGATGATGCCAATCTGGGCGCATTCGAAAGTGCCCTGGAGAAGCTACAAAAGAAACTGGAAGACAAAATGCGCGAACAACAAGCAGCACAGGACGGAAAGCAATAATGTCTCTGATGCGCGCCACCTCCCCTCACGCCCGTTCCGGCAATGACACCACTAAAGTCATGCTACAAGTCGCCGCGGCCACCATACCCGGTGTGCTGGCGATGGTGATTTATTTCGGTATCGGGGTGCTGATCAATATTGCCCTGTGCACAATCACAGCGCTTCTGTGTGAAGCAGCGGTAATGAGATTGCGCGGCAGGCCGGCAGCATTCTATCTGCGGGATTGCAGTGCTTTTGTAACTGCACTGCTGCTCGGTATCGCGCTTCCAGCCTACTGTGCTTGGTGGCTGCCGATAGTGGGCACTGCGGTGGCAATTGTCCTGGCCAAGCATCTTTATGGCGGCATGGGGTACAACCCATTTAACCCCGCAATGGTGGGCTATGTTGTCCTGCTGATTAGTTTCCCGGTAGATATGACCCGCTGGGTGGGAGCTGCAGAGGTTATTGGCGGGACACCCAGCCTGGAAGAAGCCTTCTCTCTGGTAATCGGTAGCTACAATGTCGATGGTTTTACCCGCGCTACACCGCTGGAAATCGTGCGGTTAAACGAGTCAGTGCTTCTCTCCCAGCTCTATGAAATGGAGCCGGTCCTCAATAAAGGCACATTTGCTGGAGTCGGTTGGGAAACCGTCAGCTTCGGATTCCTGTTAGGTGGGCTGTTCTTATTATTTCGCGGCATTATTACCTGGCATGCTCCGGTTGCCATGCTCGCCACCCTCACTCTGATTTCCCTGTTTTTCTACGACAGCGGCAGTTCCTTGTCAGAGGGATCCCCCGTACTGCATTTATTTTCTGGGGCCACCATGTTTGGGGCCTTCTTTATTATTACCGACCCTGTCAGCGGTGCCACCAGTAACCGGGGCCGCCTGATTTTTGGGGCCGGTGTTGGGCTGCTCACTTATGTAATCCGGGCCTGGGGCACTTACCCCGATGCGGTGGCTTTTGCTGTATTGCTGATGAACTTTGCAACACCAACCATTGATAACTACACGCTTCCACGGACCTATGGCCACAAGGGCTCCCGCCGCGCTACCGACCTGGAGGAGAGCTGATGCTTAAACAGTCAATGGCCTCCAATGCCGCCGTTCTCACTCTTATCGCCCTGGTCACTGCAGGTACACTCGCAGTGACCCAGATTACGACTAAAGAGCCGATTGAGAGAGCTATCCGGGAAGCTTCGGCGAAAGCACTACTGGAAATTATCCCATTGGAACGCCACAGTAATGACATGTTGGTAGACACCTATCCAATTCCAAAACCTTACTGGAATCAGCTAGGCCTACAACAAGGTGGAGATATCAATCTCGCGCGGGAAGAAGACGGAAAAGTCTCCGCAGTCATTGTGCCCGCAGTCACACCGGATGGATATTCCGGCCCGATAAAAATACTCGTTGGTGTGAATCGCGATGGCACCATTGCTGGCGTCAGGGTGACAAGCCACACAGAAACTCCGGGGCTGGGCGATAAAGTCGAGCTGAAAAAAAGTAACTGGGTGCTCCAGTTTGACGGCCTGTCACTAAAAAATCCGCCCTCAGCCGATTGGAAAGTACAGAAGGATGGCGGTGTTTTTGATGAATTTACTGGCGCAACAATTACTCCTCGCGCTGTTGTCAATGAAGTACACCAAGTGCTTGAGTTTGTAGCCCAGCACCACGAACAAATATTTAATGCGCCAATGTCCAAGCGAGCAGTAGAGATTGAGAGCTCTGAAATCGACTCGGAACAAGTACCTGCGGCGGTTGAGGAGCAGAACTGATGGCAACTCCCGGCTACACAGAAATCGCCCAAAATGGGCTGTGGAAAAATAACCCCGCGCTGGTGCAATTGCTTGGCCTCTGTCCCCTGCTGGCGGTCACCGGTTCCGTAGTGAACGGCATCGGCCTCGGTTTGGCCACTACCGGAGTTCTCACCTGCTCCAACCTTGCGGTCTCCCTAATCCGACGACAAATTCCGGATACTGTCCGTTTACCAGCCTCCGTTATGATCATCGCCACCTTCGTTACCTGCGTTGAGCTATTGATGAAGGCTTATACCTACGAGCTTTACTTGGTGCTAGGTATTTTTATCCCGCTAATCGTAACCAACTGTGCGATCCTCGGGCGAGCAGATGCTTTTGCCAGTAAAAACCCCGTGCTTCCGTCCCTGGCAGATGGATTTATGATGGGTATAGGTTTCACTGCAGTACTCATCGCCATTGGCGCAGTCAGAGAAATTCTTGGCCAAGGCACGCTATTTTCAGATATGGACTTGTTATTTGGTTCAATGGCAAAAGATTGGGGTATTTCCATTTTTGGCAGTGACTATCCAGGCGTTCTTGTTGCCGTGCTTCCTCCCGGTGCATTCCTTGTCGCCGGCTTATTGATCGCAGCAAAAAACGCCATTGATATCGGTATTGAAAGACATAAAAGCCAGAAAGTTAAGATCATTCCAGGCTCAAAGCGCGTACGTGTTACCGGAAAAATCTCTTAAGATAAGCAGCAGCTAACCAATTTAATTCTGCAATTGAATGGCTATTTATCCTGCCAATCGATTGCAGAACTTAATTTTTTCACCAAAAGCCAAAATGTGAACCCCCTCACTAATCTATATCTTGCGGATTTTTCATCTTTCACTTTTTCAGTATGATGAGATACATCATCAAATCCCCACTTTTTTACATTTATTGCGCTGTACCAGTGCAATATTCGTGTAATCGAATGTAATAGCATTATTCCCTTTTTTTAATTTTGTTTGGCTAGAATGGCACGGCCGACCAGCTTCACCTTGCTATCGGCGCCAACGCAATAAGACAGGGATAATGCTATGACTGTAGACACTGGAAAGTCTGAATTGGTCTACCACGGCCGCCGGGCCCAACGCGCAGATAGCCGTCTGCGGCGCAAGGCGATTCTAGAGGCCACCCTGAGACTGATCGTTAAAGAAGGTATCCGCGGCATCAGGCACCGTGCAGTCGCCCGCGAAGCTAACGTTCCTCTCGCGGCTACTACTTATTATTTCAAAGACCTGAATGACCTGATCAGCGATTCATTTACTTATTTTGTTGAGCAGGGACTCGAGGCTACACGCCAACTGCATGAAGAGAGTTTTAGTGCGGCACGTAATTTATCCGCACAGGAACGGGCATCACATAGCAGTCGTAAACTGCTGATTCAACAATTGACCCGTTTTATTCTTACTCATGTCCGCACCCAGGCTGAAGACCGGGATCGCAGATTGGTTGAACTAGCATTCCGCAATGAAGCGCTTCGCAATGAGCAGCTGACCCGCGCGGTGCGGATGGCCAATCACGCCAGAGAGTCAATGATCAAGGAATTCTTCCAATTACTGGGTCTAGCAGATTCTGAAGCGGCTGCACAAATTGCTCACGGTACGATCCTGAACCTTGAGTATGAAATTTTGAGTGGTGCTATTGCTATCGACTCGCCGCTGTTGGAACGCACCGTCACCTTGATGATCAACGGATTAATTCCAGCGGCAACAGTTGTTGCTGAAACTGCAGCATACGGCTGAATCTTTCTGAATTACTCGTCTCCAGGAAACGGGTATGGAGTTGTCCCCTCCATACCCAACTCCTCTTTATATAGCTCTTTCCAGATAGCTTCCAATAAAGATTAAGTGCAGCTTCCCGGTAGGGAGCTTACCCACTGCTTTAGTAATTCAACGCCCTCTGTATGCACCATGCTTCTACCTAATTCAGGCATCATGGCCCCAGGCGCGGTAGACTCTAAACGAAAATTCAAAATAGAATTTTCAGGCTCTCCCGGTACTATTGCGAATAAATGCCCTCCACTGCCTGTACCCGCAGCAATAGGCGGTTTACATAGCCCAAGTTTGCGCCAATCAGTTTCGCCATGATGCAACATAAGCCCTGAGGTATCTGCCGGCCCAGTGGGATTGTGGCAGTGGCCACAATTGATATCCAAATATGCCCTGGCGCGATCTTCCAGCGACACAGTCGCATCGTAAATATTGGCATTTCTCGGCAAACTTTTCAGATCAGGCAGTCCACGTAAATAGCCAGCCTTTTGCCAAAACAGCAATTGATTTTCTACTCCGCTACGGTAGGGAAAGTCTTTATTCAGATGTCGAGCCTTAGGGCCGAGAGGAGAAATGGCTTTTTCAGTAAACTTTTCTGCATGGCAACCAGCACATTGATTGGCGTCAGGTACTACATAACTAAGGTTTTCCTGCTGTCCGTTCAGGCTAGCCAACTGAAAATTTTTCACATCACCAGCAATCTCAAGAGTTGCCTCAGTCTGCTCTTTATTCCAGACATAGGGCAGCGCCTGCCAATTTTCCTGCCTGCGGATTAAAAGCCGTGTCTCAACGAGACGGACACGATTTAAATCAAGTGCCTGCCCAAAGCGCCCCTCAACATAATCTGTAGAAAAATCATCGGTACGACGAACTACACCAATACTCTCCTGTGGATAGTAAAATGTCTTGCTTAAGATAGTTCCGACAGGGTAATGAAACTGTTCTTCTCCGTAGGTTGCAAAAGCCCCCTCAGGCAGCCAGATAGTTCTGAACTTATGAGCATAATCGGTAAATAACCCCGTATTTAAATCATAAGGTAATGCTCTTTCTGCAGGGAAGAGCACACTTTTCTCCAGCCTCAATAAATTCCATGCACTGAGTTTTTCGGGTACCTCTTCTGCTGGGAATAAATGAACACCCTTTTTGTATGATTCACACCCCGCAAGGCCAATCAATAATATAAGGCTCCAAATAGAGTAGATAAGTTGCCTACTTATTTGATTATTATTCTTCATTAGCTACCTCTATCACTGCCAAATGGTCTTCATTTTCCAGCTTTGAATCAAAGTCTAAAACTACTTTGGCAAGCTTTTCCAAATGACACTGATGAGGTGCTATATCCGTGGATATATTCTTATACTCATTTCCAAAATCTATATTGAGAATTCCTGCAGGTTCGTTATCAATACATAACTTTAATGCCTCAGGTATTTGACCATCCACCAGTTTACTTTGATCAACAACCCCATCCCAAAGAATATCCGGCAGTGTACCTGATATTCCAAACATAGCTAACTTCAGAGCTTTTAACTTAAGATGATCTGGCGATGTACCACCGCCAGAAAAGTTATTGGCATAGATATAAATCCCCTCTGGGTATGGGTCAAAGTCAGCTTGCGTAGACTTATCACTATAGTATCCAGCCGTAAAATAGCTGCTGATCAATATGTTAGCAGTATCATTATCAGAAATATCATTTTCAAAAATCTCCACCCGATCATTCGAGTTAATAACCACCCCAGATCCTGCTGGCACGGCAGCAACTGGCGTGCCCTCATGGCCAAAATTTTTAGTATTATTATTCTTTATCTGGTTATTGTAGATACGTGTACTGTGCCCTGGCTGCGGAAGATTAGGCATATTAAAAACAAGAATTCCCCCAGTATTATTCACAGCAATATTGTTGTAAACATCTGCACCGATCGTATTCTCTACCTCAATACCCGCCACATTAAATTCTGCACGGCTATTGCGAACAATAACATTCCGCGACTGACCGACATAAATCCCTGCATCTGAAGCACCAATAGCTACCACACCATCGATTAAAGTATTTTCAGTCTGTACAGGATAAATACCATAGGCACCATTCTGGGTAGATGGGCCATTGGTCCATTCAACACGAACATCCCTGATGATAATGTTTTTGCCTTCATTAATTTTCAGGGCATCGCCTATGGTATCCTCAATAGCCAACCCCTCAATAATAAAGTTACTGGCATTAACTAATATCCCCTCAGCACCCTGAATTTGCCCCTCAAAGGAGAGGACAGATTTATCCATGCCAGCTCCACGTAGCGTTACCCCATCAATATTCAGGGATAAACTACGATTAATATGGAATTTACCCTCAGGAATAGTAATAACATCCCCGGTCTTTGCAGATATCAGTTTTTTTAATAGTTGCTTTTGAAAATCAACCTTACTGGAACTGTCCTCAACTCTGGATTCAGGCCGTTCAGAACATCCAACGGATACTATTAAAGCCAGAATTACTCCCATATACGCTAAAGTCTTCATAGCCACACCTTTTATATAAATTATTGTCAATTGAGCTACTCAAACCTCAAATTGGCACCTTTGTACCAATTTAAAGGTGAAAACAGGACTAAATACACACTTTGATACTATCCAACCAACACCTCGTTATCAAGGCGCTATTATTAGTACAGAAGACAACCCTAGAGATTCATTTAAGCGCCATACTCCCAAAAACAAAAACCACTTATTGAAATCAAGATGGCCAGCACTTCAATTAAAAAATGTCAGTTTTTGTGTTTTCTTATTTACGTATTCTGCTCACTTGACGCTGCTGCCGAAATGATAGCGATACAGGTCTCTGCTCCTAATGGATCAAACCTCTACACAGAACAACCTATCGATAAAAGTACAGATATCAAAGGAAGCGAGCCTATCTATATCAAGATATCATCAACTCAATATCAAGCGATAAAATGCAAAGGCCCGTGGGGCGCTACAAAGTACAAAAAATGGATGACGGAGGGGCCTGGTTTCAAGCTCTACCAAAGTGATAAGCAGCTGCTCATTCAGGTTGTTGAACACCGGGTAATTAGCGCTGACATGGCCATTAACTCCATGAGCATACATTGCATGGACGCAGAACCTAAACAAGTTATTAAATCAATAGCGGAGATAGTGATCGAAAGATCAATAAATTCAGAAGAAATACTAGAGTTTGATAACGGGTATAAATTATCTTACCAGTACTCAATTACAAAAGGAAAGCCGTAAGTTTAATCATTCAGGAAACTATTCATGCCTGCATAAACTTTTGCGCACTCCCCTTTCACCAAGTCTTCAAGAATCAAAAATGGATGAATCATATCGGAAAAGTGAACATTTTCAGATCTAACACCCACCTCTTCCACTTTCCGGTAGTAAATATCCCCAGTATCCCGGTGCGGGCAAAACTCCACGGTAAAAACTAAGGTTTCAGGAAGAGCTGCCGTAAAATCCATAAAAAGAGGGGATGCTTTTTTCTACACTGCCCCTCAGCAAAATATTGCCCCAAGTACCAAATTGATTTTCGTGCCTCTAAAAAATAGCCTACCGCATTCTCTTCATGGGACCGTAAATGCATGGTGTAATCGAGAACCGGATAAATTAAAACCTGCTTTTTAATCTTAATGCTGTAGTCAAATTGAGCCAGGTGAGACATTGTGGCGGCCAGAGCGCCACCTGCAGAGTCCCCAGCGACAGACAAACTCGGCTGATAATATAAGCCCAATCTATCCAGTGCCGCCCAAACTCCAATAACTGCAGCATAGCAATCTGTTACTGCGCTCGGATAGCGATTCTCAGGGGCCAACCGGTACTCAGGCGCAACAACAATATGTCGAGTCTCCCGGGCAATCTTTCTGCAAATCGGGTCAAATGAATAAACGTTTCCAGCTACATGACCACCGCCATGAAAATAGACAAGAACTGGTAGAACTTCATCGGGATAGGGGACAAAGACTCTTACGGGTACGTCATATCCAGAGGCATAGATAATGCCATCTTGCACCGAGGCAACATCTGGAATATCGGTCACATACTTATCTATAAACTTTGTGGTCGATTCCCGAACATTGATGGGGTTGAACTCAAAGCCCTTCGAGTAGAGCTCTTTCATAGAGCTGTTGAATTCTTCGAGAAACCCCGAAAGGCGGTCATTTACTTTACGCATTGTCGTTACAGCCAGGATAGAAGAGACTTCGCCGTACCCGTGAATATGAGCCCCTTCACCGGGTACGACGTCGATAGCTTGTATCCCCACCACAACAACAGCCCTAAATCTCCTGGCGAAAATGCCTGAAACGACATTTCATCTAGTGATAGCTACGAGCCCAAACTACTCAAGAGGAGTAAAAGACCGGTGCGGATACATAACTCCAGAATAGAACTGTAGCAACCATAATAATGACTGCCATGACGAGTGACACCGTAATAATCGCACTGGCAAAAAGGAAGCCACGCTCTTCAGAAACACCCATCACAATAGGAATTCCCAAATAAAGCAGATAGACGGCGTAAGCAACCGCCAGAGTTGCGAGCAGTATGTCCAGCCACAACACAGGGTAAACCCCTGCAATACCCACAATAAAAATAGGCGTGGCAGTGAAACCCGCTACAACAACGCCTTTAAGGGGGTGAGTTTCGGCTCCGTAAGTCTTGGCCATCCAATGGATGAAATAACCAATAGCAGTGACAGCCAAAACCATTGTGCAATAAAATACGGCAACCAATTCCAAAGCACTTTGTCCCGTAATTCTCACCGGGGTACCAGTGCCAATCGTCCAGCCAACTTGTGTCGTGCCAAAATACCACGCAGCTGCAGGAAGTAATGCCAGAACGATGACATAAGGAACCTGTCTACGCAGATTACGTTCAGAGAGACTGCCAATAAGCTGCCACTGTCTACGTGGTTGCAGCATAAGGCCAAGCATATGGGTCAACATCTCGTTATCCTCAACTGTGCAAGGAACTATAAGCGAGACCTATTAGCTCAAATTGATCTTGGAACTGCTGGTCAAAATGAGGTGTACCGCAATCAGGCCACTCTCAAGCTCCAATTTATTTCTTATTTAACCCCTTCACTTTTAGGTGTTAAGGTCGCACAAGTCAACAAACTCAATTAAATTGGCGGGAATGTTTACGCGAGCGTTTCGCTTGGAAACAAGTAAATAGAAAACACTGCTACAAAAAAACCCGCGAAGGATAAAGCAGGGTTTATGGTGGGGAAAGCTGATTACTAGACCCAGGCAGCCTTGGAAACTGCCCGGGTACGAAGATTCAGTACTTAAACTACAGGCTCAACAGAATGCATCCACCCGTAAGCATCCTCAGAACGCCCCTCCTGAATATCCAGCAGTGCTTGTCGCAAACGCTCTGCAACAGGACCTGGGGCATCGGCTAGTTCGTACCCTCTATCACCATCGCCAATTACGCTGATAGGACTGATTATTGCAGCAGTACCGCAAGCAAAAGCTTCGCTACAGTCTCCAGAAGCTATCTGCTCTAACAGCTCATCAATGGGGATCGCCCGCTCAACAACCTTGTACCCCAATCCCTCCGCAAGCTGGATCAGAGAATATCGTGTGATGCCCTCGAGAATTGAGCCGTTCAACGCTGGGGTATATATAGTGCCATCAATGACCGCAAAAAAATTCATCCCTGACAGCTCATCGATACTCTGCCGATTAGAGGGGCTCAACCAAAGCGACTGATCATAACCTCGCTCTTTAAGGCGGCCGATACTAAGTAGAGAACTGGCATAATTTCCGCCAACTTTGGCATCCCCAGTTCCCCCTACTGCAGCTCGAGCATCTTCTCTCTCAACCCACAAACGCATATTGCCGGAATGGTAGGCTTCCGAGGGACTAGCTATTACATAAAATTCATAGGCATTACTGGCTGAAACCGTTAGGTCCGGCTGGGTTCCCATTAGGAAAGGACGCAGGTACAGGGACTCACCGCTGTTGCTCGGGAGCAGGCCAGCGCAGTAAGCAGTCACAACACGAACGCCATCCAGGAACAGGGACTCAGGAACCGGAGGCATACATAAGCGCTTAGCTGAATATGCCATTCGTGCAGCATTCATTTCGGGCCTGAACAGTGCAGCTCCCCCTCGGAAGTTCGATAGGCCTTCATTCCTTCAAAGCATGACTGCGCGTAGTGAAGTACCTTAGCAGCAGGGTCGACGGTCAGAGGCGCATAGGGGATCAACTCTCCACTACTCCAGCAACCATCCTGCCAAATGGCGCGAAACATTACTGGGGCCATGGCGGTTCCAAAGCCCAGCTTCTCGGGTGCTTCATAGCCCCTAAGGCTTACCGCGATCTCTGGATCGATATAGATACTCACTGAGCTCTCCTCTGAATTCGAATCAGCTGATTATGGCGCTTGTTACGCTGCAATCCAAATAGATCAACCTCTGATACAGCAACAGCAGTAATCTAACCCCAAATTCAGCCTACTTGTTAGGACGATGATCCACCTATTTAGCTTCCGCCATCCTGATGTGGCACCAGCGCCAACCAAGCCACTCGCTACACTTCGCTGCCAAGTCGCGATATCAGACGTAATCAACAAATTTTTGGCATCTACTTACAGTCCCTCACCCCTAATTTGCACTCCCAACTGCTAAACCAAAAGGGTGGTCACAGGCATGCTGGCGCAATGGGCATTAAGTGGCTGAAGTACCCGCCGCAGCTTCCTTCTTGGCACATAGTGCTAGCTATACTGACTAATACGCGGCCAGGCAGGCATTTATAAGCATCCAGTCGCGCCGTCACTGTGAGCTTGAGGATACCCCCTCAATGCGCTCAGGGTCGAGAGAACCACATTCAGGAGAGAACTTCCGCCGTATTCGCTGTTGCAGTGGGCGAGCGGAAATAAGACCCGAAAACTGACAGGTGCAGGTTCCAACCTCAGCTGTTTGGTATTCGGTGAAGCCAAATATGAAACGGAAGTGGTTCAATCGTGACACAGATAGATACCAGCAATTCCTTTGCTATCGGCTTGATGTTTACAGCCACAGCACTGCTGTGTAATGGCGCCCTGGCCGACGATGGCGCACCTGTGGCAGTCCAAACTAATGCACCTCCAAAAGCCTTTATTGAAGCCGCCTCGAAACCACTCAAGAAAACCCCTCGACAGCTAAGGCCCTCCGAGGCTGTCGAAAATTATCGTGAACGTATAGAGGAGCTCGAAGCCCAATATGGTGCTTATGGCGCCGGTATTGATGAACAGCTTTTGGGGCTAGCCACCGCATTACAGAAAGCTGGCGATCATGAGCAGGCTGTCACTGAATTTCGTCGTGCAATGCTGATTAGCAGAGTCAATGAGGGGCTCTATTCCCTAAGTCAAATCCCTATGATCAAGCGCTTGATCGAGAGCCAAATAGCGCTCAACCAATGGGAAGAAGCCAATGACAATCAGCAATACCTTTACTGGCTCTATCAGAAGAATTACGGAGAGAAAGATCCTCGGATGTTGCCAGTAATCAACAACCTGAGCCGGTGGCATTTACAGGCATATGTGGAGGAAAAAGGAGACACTCTATTTGAGCACCTAATTAGTGCAACCAACCTTTACAGCTTGGCTGTTGATATCATTACGAAAAATTTTGGTTCTGCCGACTTGCGTCTTGTGGATGCCCTGCGCGGATTAAAAGCTACTAATTATTATCTCGCTACCTACAAGGGCGAGCCCAATTCACCGGTATTTGTAAACGCCAGTTTTGGTGGCAGTAGCTCTGACTCACACCAGAGGACCAAACTAGACCACTATCGGATGAAAAGTTTTAAAACCGGAAAAAAAGCCATTACTCGCATCGTAGATGTTTACCAGAGAAATCCCAAGTCGCCACCGGCTGCCTCTGCAAAAGCCAAAGTTGAATTAGGCGACTGGTATATGATGTTTAACAAGTGGCACTCTGCACGTCAAACCTATGGAGAAGCTTATAAAGCACTTTGGGATAATGGTGCTTCTAACGAAGAAATAGAAGATATTTTTGGAAAACCCGTAGCTCTACCCTCGCTTCCCGTACTGGAATCGGACAGCAAAACTCTAGCTAACTCACGAATTACGGTCTCCTATGATGTCACCGCTTTTGGCAAAGCAAGAAATATAAAAATATTGAGGGCTTACCCATCCGATAAAGTAAAAATTCGATCAAAAGTTAAAAATATTCTAAAACGCGCCAAGTTCAGACCACGCTTTGAAGATGGAGAGGCGGTGGAAACTCAAGGAATTGTACAGCGCTTTATATTTGACTGAGATACTTATCACCACTCACACAAGCTCGGCCTGGATCCTACGCAAATAGTCAAATAACAACTATTTTTAAAGTTCCACGTCGAGCATTTGCTAAAGCCGGAAAGACGTCCATCGTGTCTCGTCCGGCCACACCGGCAAACAGTCTAGGAGAGAAAGAGATGACACCTCAAGCTGCGGTAGAAAATTTTCACCGCCATAGCTGTTTGTCGAAAGTACTGACATCTATTACCTTGGCGGTCGTTTTGACCAGTGGATGTAAGAGTCAGCAAACTCAGTCGCAGCCACCGGCGATGCCATCCCCTCCATCCTCCAGCTCGTCTTCCAGTTCTACATCGCAGTCGAACAATAGCAGTAGCTCGCAAAGCTCAAGCCAGTCTACGGCGTCGAGCAATGGACAGCCTAGCAGCAGCTCCTCAAGTCAGCCCAGTGCGAATATGCCAACGGCAAGATCAGAGCAGAGCCAATCCACTAGTAGCGGCAGTAGTGGGTCAGAGTCGAGGGATCAGAGTTCACCAGGCGACCAAATGCCAAACCCAGATGGCTCAAATGATCCATCGTCACCAATATATTCCGACCCAGAACAAACCAGTCAAACTCAGGAAAAACCTTCTGACCCTTCATCCGGGGAAGACGGAACTCCGCCCGAGGAAATTGACTTTTCAGAGGAAGAGCAATCATCTTCATCTTCATCTTCATCTTCCAGTAGCAGCTCTGCAGCTGACGGCGCTACTGCAAGTAATTCAAACTCTGGGCAGCCTGGTGGTGGCTCACCACGCTCCGGTAGCGCTCCCAATGAAGCTCCCTCTTCATCGGCAGATCGCGTTGCCGAACTTGAGGGCCAATTTGAATCCACTATGGTCAGCTATGACGGCATGATTTTGCGGGAGCGTGACTTTGTAAGAAACAGACCGGGATCAGCCTCTACAGAAAATGAAGAGGAAGCGATGGATGAAGCTCCTCCGTCAGGAGAATCTCTGGAAGACTTAATTCAATCTGCAGAGGCTGAAATTCCACCAGCGCCCAATGTGGGCCCTACCTCAGGTAAGGGACCAAAAAATAATAACTCCAGTGGCCAAATTACTGGCCCCGGCCTACCTGCCTCAGGTCGTAAAGGTGATTTTGACCACACAGGTTCACAAACTGTTGTCCCTGCCGATATACCCAGTGGTACTGATGATGACGTCGTGGCCCGGCAAATTCGTGAAGCCGCTACACGCGAAACCGATCCCGAATTGCGCGAGAAACTATGGGAAGAGTATCGCAAGTATAAAAGTGCAACGCAGTAGCCTTGGAGAACACCGATATGTCGACCAACCAAAGCACCCGACCGGTAAAATATCAACTCTTCACAAGGGCCATAGCATTTTTACTGACCCTTGTTTTAATCAATGGATGTACCACTACAGAAGTTAGAACCACCGCATTTACTCCCCTGACGATTGAAGATAACAATGTTCCGGAAGAGAGGCTTCTGGATGTCGGCGTCATCCAATTCAATCCGGGGCTCGACGTAGCACAAGCTGATGAAGATGAGCTTGTTTTCCCCGAACTACGCCAAGCAGAATCCCGTTATATGGCTGTCACTCTTGCCGATTCATTACAGTCCAGCCTGGGGTGGGGAGCTGTAAGGGTTATTCCATCGAGCCGCACCAATATTGATGTGACCGTATCCGGGCGTATTTTGCAATCTGATGGAGAAAAGCTGACGGTGGAAATCACCGTATCCGATTCCCGGGGGCAGTTGTGGTTTACCAAGCAGTATTCAGAGAACGCATCCCACTATGCCTACGACCGAAAGCACCCTACTGAAGGAGATGCTTTTCAGGGAATCTATAACCGTATTGCTAACGATATGCTGAATTACCGACAAAATCTTTCAAATCAGCAAATCGTAGAGCTGCGCACAATTTCTGAGATGCGGTTTGCACGGGATTTTTCTCCCCAGGCATTCAATCGCTATTTAACTCAAAGCGCTGAGGGTGTCTATTTTTTAAGTGCTTTACCCGCAGAGAATGACCCCATGTTACAGAGGGTAAGAAAAATACGGGAAAGAGATTATCTGTTTGTCGACACTCTGCAGGAGTACTACGGCACCTTCGCCAAAAGTATGGAAGTTCCCTATCAGGAGTGGCGAGCCCGCAGCTATGAAGAAGTAAGGGAGATGCGAGAGTTAAAGCGCAAAGCCCGCAATCACACAATTATGGGGGCAGCAGCCATTATTGGAGGTATCGCTGCTGCTGGCGCTGGCACTGGAAGCGCCCAGGCAGCTGGGCAGGTTGGAATCGGTGCCGGGGGCTATCTTGTTAAAAGTGCATTTGACCGAAAATCCGATGCCAAGATGCATTTGGAAGCTCTGCAAGAATTAGGAGACTCCATCGAGGCAGAGGTAGAACCGCAAATTGTTGAGCTGGAAGATCGCACTATTACCCTCACAGGTACTGTTGAAAATCAGTATCGGCAATGGCGGGAAATTCTCAAGGAAATCTATGAAGCCGAAACTGGCGCAGTCAGTAACAGCATTTAAATTACGTTAGAGGTACCCAAAAAGCACGCTAATCAATGTGATTAGTTATTACTGAATACCCAACATCTTCACTGGGTCATTGAATAACACGGCGGAATCACTATGCAGCACCGCGATAATTCCAAGGAAGATACAGTTCATATAGAGCCCGCAGAATTCACATTCGGCGGAGAGGAAAGCTCTAAATCCCCTAAGTCAACGACTGCTAACGCTATTCATCAACGGGAGCAAAGGTCCTACTGGCCCGCCGTTCTTGGGGTGATAATGGTAAGCGCACTGGTCGGTGTATTTTGGGGGCTTCCTCAGGTTGTAAAACCACCAAAGCGTTCAGCCGATACAACTGTCTCCGTACAGCCTGGAAACAGCGCAGCTGTGGAGAGCAACCAAAAATCTCCTTACAGCGATGCAGAAATAATGCAGCAGCGTAGGGAGGTTCAAAAGGTTCTCCAGGAAATTCTTGAAATCAAAGATGAGCTCAAAGATCGAAAGGTAGAAGTATGGGCTTTTGAAGAATTCTACTCTGCTGAAGACTTGGCTCTAAAAGCCGATGAAATTTATCGCAAACGCAATTTTATGGCAGCGCTCGAAAAATACCGGGAATCACTCCAGGCATTAGAGTACCTGAAAGATAGTATTCCCGAGCGTATTGAAACACATATTAGTGAAGGTAATCGAGCTCTCAACCAAGGGCATAAGGACTCCGCCAGCGATGCTTTCAAGATGGTATTAACCATATCCAATAACCATCCCAGAGGCCTGAAGGGTATTGAGCGAGCCGACAAACTCCCCCTCGCTTGGTGGCACTTAACTCAAGGAACAAAGGCATTTAAACAGGCCAAATTGGATTTGGCTCAGGAACAGCTCAAAAAATCTCTCGCGATAGACTCAGAAACAACCGATGCTCAGAATCTATTGGCAAAGGTTGAGGGTGCAATTACAGAAAGGGATTACCAAAGCGCGATGTCATCTGGCTACGGTGCAATTGCCGAAGAAAAATTTGAATCGGCAAAATCCTATTTTCATCGAGCAAAAAACTTAAAGCCCACGGCAAAAGCCCCCGATATTGGCTTAGCACAAGCACAAAATGAAGCCGACAGAGTGCAAATAGAAAAACTCCTCCAACAAGCACGCATGGAAGAAAGCAAGGAAGAATGGCACAGAGCCCTAAAAAGTTATACAGACTTGGTCAAGAAGGACTCTAGCCTGGTGGACGCAATAACAGGTAAGGCTAGAGCTGCTGCCAGAGCAAAGCTGGATGACCAGTTAAAAGACTTAATTCAAGATCCACTAACCCTTGGCGAAGGTAAAAGGAACTATTTTGCCCGACAAGTACTAACAGACGCTCGCAAACTCAATACTAAAACCCCAAGGCTGCAAAGACAAATTGAAGACCTTGAAAATGCCCTGACACAAGCCCTGATCCCCTTACCGGTTAAATTCAAGTCGGATCGAACCACTAGTGTCACCATTTACCATGTAGGGAAATTAGGTAATTTTGACCAGAGGGAAATCGCGCTGAAACCTGGGCGCTATATCGCCATTGGTACCAGAGAAGGTTACCGAGACGTTCGCCAAGAGTTTGTTGTAAAACCAGGTAAGCCCACAACGGAAGTTGTTATCCAATGTGCCGAAAGAATAAATGGTGCCAATAATAGTTAAATGAGAGAACCCAGACAGCAGCATAAACTCTAAAAATAAGATTTTCCGTAATGAGCTCCGATGACAACAGACACCTCGTTGAGCTGAGCGAAACGAGGTGTTCTGTGACAAACACCCTATAAATCCCCATGCAGATTACGCCAGCAAGCTAAGCTTTCTGCAGATAGAAAATTGTGTACCCACCTTTGGTCAGGCTGACTGAGCATAAAGCGATGCGTGCCAAACCAATGCCATTGCGAAAAATCTATAAGTACCAGCAATAGGGAAACATAAATGACAGTGAAGGAAGCAGTACCTGTCCAGGATGAAAAGCCGCCAGTTCAGGAACAAAGCCTGATTGAGCCAGTTGGATTCACCCCGGTACAAATAAAATCTACCCGCGCGCGACTCTTTCTTTCTAAGCGAGCATTGATTGTCGCAGGTTGCCTTTTACTCGCTATTTTTGCACTCAGCTATCTGATTATGGCGCGGTCATTAATCTTTGATACCAACCCGGTTGATGCCCGCATCAAGGTCAGTGGGTTCGCTATTCCTCTGGGCGATGGACATTTGGTTTTACCTGGTAATTATCAATTCACGATCAGTGCTGACGGCTATTTGCCCCAGAGTGGCGAAGTCGAAGTAAAACGTGACGGGCACAGTCGCCACTCCATTTCCCTGGAAAAACTTCCCGGCCACCTACAGGTTAAAACAACGCCCCCTGTACCAGTAAAAATCCTTATTAATGGACGGGAAGTACCCAATAAAAATGGTCTTGTGGAAGCAATCAACGCAGGTCCTATGCGTGTGACTGTCCTATCAGACCGGTACTTGCCGTTCACACGTGAAATAAATGTTGAAGGGTTAGACAATACCCACACACTGGAGGCCGCACTTCGACCGGCCTGGGCCAATATCACCGT
Organism: Microbulbifer sp. VAAF005; assembly: GCF_030012985.1. Classification (NCBI taxonomy): domain Bacteria; kingdom Pseudomonadati; phylum Pseudomonadota; class Gammaproteobacteria; order Cellvibrionales; family Microbulbiferaceae; genus Microbulbifer; species Microbulbifer sp. VAAF005. Next base: position 2,335,581 of record NZ_CP120233.1, read on the forward strand.
CAGCAGCAACCCTCCCGGGGCCACGGTCACAGTTGAAGGAAAAGTTCTCGGCAGAACACCACTGACCACTGAATTAGTTCAGGGCGACAGAACCGTATCCATTTCACTGCCTGAACATAAAACTGTCGATATTCCTGTCGCTGTTACAGCCGGTGTCGATCAAACGCTAGCAACCGTCAGCCTGGGACCCGCTGATGGACTTTTACGCGTTGTTACCACCCCAGAGGGAGCGGGAGTGACAGTCAACGGAGAGTTTCGCGGTCATACCCCACTGGAACTGGAATTGGCCTCCGGCCACAGGCATAGACTTCGCTTCTTCAAGGATGGCTACGCCTCTATTGAGCACACAGTTGACCTCGGTGCTGGAACACAGCGGGACCTGAATATAAACCTAAATGCTGTGTACGGCAGGGTTCACGTCAGTAGCGTCCCTCCAGATGCAGAAGTTTACATTGATGGTCAATACGCCGGGAACAGTGGACAAACTTTTAACCTGCCAGCTCGCAGCCATAACATTGTCGTACGCAAACAGGGCTACCAGGAATTTGACACTCGTGTCATTCCCAGCACGAAACTGGAGCAAACTGTCAGAGCGGTACTGCTTACATCCGAACAAGCGCGCTGGAGAGAAACCCCATCAACTTTGCGTCACGCAGCTGGCGGCACCATGAAACTCATGCGCCCCAACGCCGTATTTACCATGGGATCATCCCGGCGAGAACAGGGGCGGCGGGCAAACGAGGTTATGCGTCAGGTATCTCTAAATCGGCCTTTCTATATTGGGACCACTGAAGTTACTAACCGGGAATATCGGCGTTTCAAGCGCCTGCATACCTCAAGCCATATAAATGGTGTCAGTCTCGACAATGACAATCTGCCAGTTGTAAATGTCAGTTGGGTAGAGGCAGTGCTATTTTGCAATTGGCTCAGTGAAAGAGACGGTCTCACACCGGTCTATTTGACGGAAGCCGGGCGTGTTGTCGGCTTTGATGGCGCAGCCAACGGTTATCGTTTACCGACTGAAGCCGAATGGGCCTGGGTTGCACGATACGATCAAGGCACCATGAAAAAATTCCCTTGGGGAAATGAGCTACCAATAAAGAGCAATTCCGGAAACTACGCAGATACTACTGCCACAAAACTAGTTCCTGCAGTCCTTCGCACCTACAGTGATCGTTACGCAGCTACCTCACCGGTAGGTAGCTACAGTCCTAATGCTTTTGGTATTTATGACTTGGGTGGAAATGTCTCTGAATGGATTCACGATCTATACACGATAGGGACCGGATTATCCCGACGTATCGAAGAAAACCCTGTCGGTCCAGAGGATGGGGACTTCCATGTAATCCGTGGTTCCAGCTGGCGTCATTCGGGGTTGACTGAGTTGCGCCTCTCCTACCGTGATTACGGAGAATCCGCTCGTAATGATATTGGCTTCCGCCTTGCCCGCTGGGTGAATTAGGAGACTAGTGTGAAATATTTATTACTTACTTTACTGCTTCTATTTATCAACTTTGCGTACGCAGAAGATGAAAACAAGCCGAAAGAGAACCAGCAAACAGCGGCAGTAATTCCCAAGAAAGAAGCACCAATAACTAGGAATAAAAGTAATTCAGATGACTATAAGGCCTCGGAAGAAATCTCCGAAGACTTATCGGTTTCCTTTCCCGTAGATATATAGAAATAGCTTCTAGCGAGTATCGCCATGAAATTTAAATCATCGGATTTTGTCTTCCAGGTCTTTGCTCTTCTGGGGTCTATTATTTTGGTCCACGCGATTTATGTCGCCATTATTCGCCCTAATGCAGATGCGCTAATTGAGGAGCAACTGGCGAGGGAGGCCGCTGGGGAAACCTACGTTCAACAACGCTCTATCTACATTGTGATGCGCGACTATGAGCAAGAGGCCTGCTTTGTTCTGATGTTGTGGGCAATGGCCATTATGGGACTAAAGGCACAGAGAAGCATTCGCGAGCGAAAATTACTGGACAAAGCTCTACTTAATATCAGCGAGGGAACTCCTATTCTTCCCGAGGATACCCGTGATTTATCCCGCCCGATACAAGCCCTTCCTGAAGAGGAACGACGATATTTAGTTCCCAGGGCACTACTCACCGCCCTGCAGCGATTCGGTTCTACTAAGAATGTCGCCGCCGTTTCCAACTCTGTAAAAGAGGTTTGCGAAACTGAGGGAGACAGACTCGACTCTGAGCTGGCAATGGTTCGCTATATTACGTGGGCTATTCCATCTATCGGATTTATTGGCACGGTACGAGGTATCGGCGAAGCATTATCACAGGCGCATCGAGCCGTAGAGGGGGATATAGCTGGCGTGACGGTAAGTCTGGGGGTCGCGTTTAACTCTACCTTTATCGCCCTGGTAATTAGTATCGTCATTATGTTTTTCACTCACCAGCTACAACTCATGCAGGAGCGTCTGGTGTTGGATACACAAAGTTACTGTGACAACCGCTTACTGCGTTTTCTGAAAATCAGCTAGCGGTTTTACCTGAATAAGTCGTAGCGAGGAATAAACCCATGGGACAAGGCGTCCTGGAAATAAATGACTGCGGATTACGTGTATTTTCAAATACTAACGAAGTACTGGAAAGTCCTGGAATTGCAGTTATTGAACACAATAAAATTCATATTGGTACCTCAGCTCAAATGCGTGCCAGGAGCCATCCGACTCAGGTTAACAACCAGTTTTGGAGAAGACTGAGCCTCGAGTCACTAAAGTCAGAAAATCAACGCTGCCGCCACCATGCCGACTTGGTCTACTGCCACCTTCAGGAAATCGCGGAGCACTGTGACCTTCCCGATGAAATTGTTCTCGCTGTTCCCGGCAATTTTACCCACGAACAACTGGCTTTACTCCTGGGGGTTATTAAAGTTAGCGATATCAATATCGTAGGTATTGTTGATGCAGCAACCGCGTGCCTGGGTAATTTGGCTCCTGCTGGAATCCAGCTGCATATCGACCTACAACTCCACCAGACACTGGTAACAAAGATTGCTGTGGATAAGCAAGCCACGGTGAAAACGGTAGAAACTGTTGCCGACGCAGGACTACACAACTTCCAGGAATCCTGGGCTCGCGTATTTACCGATGCATTTATTATGCAGTGCCGATTTGACCCTCTCCATTCAGCTGAATCAGAACAGCAACTCTATGATTTGATGCCCCAGTGGACTGATCGAGCGATGCGTCACGGAGAAGTTCTAGCTGAACTTGATGATCGAACAGCAAAGATCAGCCTGCGGCAGCTTCAAGATGCAACAACCCCTCTCCTATCCCGTATACGAGCAATGATTGAAAACCTGGAGGAAAGTCAAAGTGTGAGTTTTATCTCCCATCGCTGGGCTGATATCCCAGGGGGAATTCAGCTTGCCCAACGTGTACATCTTCTCTCAAGAGACTCCATTGCACATGCCATCAATCATCGCTGGAAAGAATTACGCAGTGATAGCAGTACATTGAAACTGATCAACTCTGTCACTGCCCTCCCCCTAGCGAGGTCAAGGTGCATGTAGAGAAATCCTCAGAAACCGTAGCGACACATTTACTTTTTGGACACAAGGCACTGGCCGCCCAGGAACCTCTATTCGTTTTCTGGCATGACGAGAAATTTCAAGTCACCCCAACACCACCGGAGCACCCTGCCGCAACAGTCACAAATCATGCCGGCAGACTTGCTTTGCGGGTGGATGCTGGAATTCAGCTCACACTCAATGGAAAAGAGATTGAGTCACCCGTTAATCTCAACGCCGGCGATACAATTGGAGTTGCAGATTATCAAGATGTGATAACTGCGATTAGCGTGGAGCGATATGGGGCGTAAAAAGCGTCGTTTTTCCACATTTAGCCTGTCCTTCCTCGATATCATGTCCTGTGGTTTTGGGGCAGTAGCGTTAATTTTTCTTATTATCAAACACGGCTCCGATCACCAAGTTGAAGTAGAGACTGAAGATCTCACTGCCGAGGTGAACCTTCTGGAAGAGGAGGTGGAATTTGGACAGGAACACTTAGTTCAAGCCAGAAATACTCTGGATGTCGTTAGTGATGAACTGGTTGAGGCTCAAGGGCTTGCCAGACGCATTTTGGAGCAAATAGAGGAAACCAAAGGCAATATCGCTGAAATCGACAGTATCGATGAAGAAGAGGATATCAAGAGGCTACAAGATAAACTCAAAAAACTGGAGCAGGCGAAAAAGAACCTTGAGGAAGAAAATAAAAAGCTGGGAAATAACGTTCGCAAATTTGTCGGTGATGGAGATCGTCAATACCTCACCGGCCTGCGCCTAGGCGGTAATCGCATCCTGATACTATTGGATTCATCGGCGTCTATGCTCGGCGACGAGCTTATTAAAATAATACGCGCCCGTAACATGTCTTCACCGGTAAAACGCAAAACTGAAAAATGGCGCAGGGCCGTCAGCACAGTCTCCTGGCTTACTGCTCAGTTTCCCAGGGATAGCCAATACCAGATCTATACTTTTAATACCTCTTTTCGTGCCGCAATAGCCGGTACAGAAGATCGCTGGCTCAATGTGGATGACCGCGACCAGTTGGACCAGGCTATCAAGGGGCTAGATGAAGTAGTGCCGGAAAATGGTACCAGTCTAGAGAGAGTATTTAACGCTATTAACGCTATGACGCCACTGCCCGACAACATTATTCTCATTACCGATGGGTTACCGACCCAAGGGATGAGTGCGCCCAGAAAACCCACTATTTCGGGTAGAGACAGGCGCAGTCTATTCAAGCGCGCGGTTAAAGTGCTCCCCAAGAATATCCCCATCAATGTCATTCTTGCCCCTATGGAGGGGGACCCATTTGCGGCTAGTGAATTTTGGAAGCTGGCGATGCAAAGCAAAGGCTCTTTCCTTGCACCTTCGAGGGACTGGCCATGATAGGAGCACAAAAAAAGCGTCGCCAGGAGGAGTTCAGCATTTCTTTCCTGGATGTTATCTGCTGCGGATTTGGCGCAATTGTTTTGCTGCTGATGATCGCCAAGACTGCAGAACCGATTGTATTAGAGGAAGCTGAAGTAGACCTCGAAGGGCAGGTATTGGAACTACAGCAACAGCTGGGGGAAATCCGTGGTGAGACCACAGTTATCAACCGGGATCTAAATTCAAAGCGAGAACAAATCGATATCGAGCGCAAGAGAATTGCCAACCTGCGCGGTGAGTTGGAAGCACTTCAAGCGGAATTTGCCAGTAAAACCGAAGGGCAAAGTGAGGATGGCAAACTCAAAGGTGAGCTGACCATTGCACTACAATCCATCACTGATGAAATGCGTCGCCTACTGGGCGAGAACTACCAGCGTAAAAACAATGTTATTGGCGGAATCCCTGTCGACAGCGAATACATTCTCTTCATTATCGACACCTCCGGCAGTATGTTTAATTACGGCTGGGACCGAATGATGGCGGAGATGGTCAATACTCTAGACCTTTATCCCAATGTTAAAGGTATCCAGGTCATGAATGATATGGGGGACTATATGTTCTTCAATTATCGAAACAAGTGGATACCTGATACCCCAGGACGCCGCCAAGCGATATTAAAGCGGTTGAAGTCCTGGAATCCTTTTAGTAACTCCAGCCCTGTTGAAGGTATCCAGAAAGCCGTCCGCAGCTTTTATGATCCCAGTAAGAAAATCAGTATTTATGTGCTTGGCGATGAATTCACCGGAAAATCAATCCGCAGGGTTATGTTAGCTGTCGAACGGGTAAATGCTAAGCACGGTGAGGGAAAACGAAATATCAGAATCCATGCAGTAGGATTCCCTGTACAGTTCTCTCGCCCTCCACACCTACAAACCACAGGACTGCGCTTTGCGGCCCTTATGCGCGAACTCACCTATCGAAATGGCGGCACTTTCGTGGGGTTGAATGACTTTCGCTAGTTAAATGATTCAAGGAGGAACATATGAGGTATAGGTCGACTTCTTTTGGACACCTAAAGGTACTTATTCTTGTAAGTTTCTTCCTGGGTGCTTGCAGTCATACAGTACAGGTGGATGGCAATTACCCAGCCCCAATAGGCGATCAATTGCCAATAACAGTAGGCTTCTACCTCAGTGAGGACTTTAAAAGTTTCACTTATAAAGAAGACAGTGAAGATCGTGAAGAATGGAATATAAGCACAGGCAGAGCACAAAAAAATCTTTTTGAAACAGTATTGGGTTCCATGTTTACCGATACCGTATCTCTATCCAGTTATCCACAAGAAGTCCCCGCCAATGTCGAACTGGTGATAGTTCCAGAAGTGCGAGAGCTGCAGTTCACAATGCCCAGAGAGACAAGGGTCAATATTTTTGAGGTATGGATTAAATACAACATGACCGCATTTGACCCCAGTGGCGGGCAGGTTGCCAACTGGGTAATAACCGCTTACGGAAAAACCCCTACCGCATTTTTACAATCCCAGGAACAGGCATTAACTCAGGCGATAAATATCGCCCTGCGCGATGCCGGAGCAAATCTCTATACCGGGTTTGGGAAAGTTCCTGAACTACAGGCCTTTCTCTCTGGGAAACGCCGATCGCTATCACTGAGAGAAATCAAGGTGAAAGCCAAAAAGGCTGAATAAGAGGAGTAAATCGTGTTCAAGCCACTTCTAGTTGCAGCGATAATCTTTATTAGCGGTTGTACCACTGTCGTAATTGATGAGTATCGACGCTCCGATGGTGAGCTTGCCGAAGGAGATTCCGTCGTCATCCTGGGCCGCCGTCACTCCAGTGAATATGAAACAGAGCCTGATTTAATTGCCTGTGTTGGTAGAGAACTACACAACCCTGAGTTAGGTGTAAACATTATTCCAGAGCAAGACTTTGTCGATTTTATGTACCCCTGGTTTGAACCCAGGACAGCACCTATGCATGTTCGCTCCCTAGATCGCCTGATGGAAAATGAAAGTGTGCGTGAGCGAATGGAAAACTATGGAGTGAAGTACATCGTCTGGATTGATGGTTCAACAGAGACCACAGCCAGTGCCGGCTCTATCAGCTGTACCATCAGTACCGGCGGTGCAGGGTGCTTTGGCTTTGGGACCTGGGATAAAGAATCTGACTACGAAGCGGCAGTATGGGATTTCAGGGACCGCGAACTATCTGGGAAACTTAGTGCAGATGCCAAAGGAACCTCCTATATGCCCGCGATCGTGGTTCCAATACCACTAATCGCCAGGGTCCAGAATAATGCCTGTAAAGGAATGGCGCTGCAGCTCCAACAATTCTTGATGCCAGCAGTAACACCCAGTTCATAAAAATTAAGACGCTACAGGAGGCCAGGGGTAATGAAATTTATCGAGCGTGCTTTTGCCAGCGCTATCCTAATACTCAGTGCAGGCTGTGCATTTAACCCTGCCACCAATAAGCCTGACCTGGTTCTAATGTCAGAGGACAAGGAGATCTCCATCGGTAAGGAGATGCATGAAAAGCTGATAGAGAGCACTCCGATCTATAAAGACCCAGTCCTAACCGCTTATGTCAATCATGTCGGGCAAAAAGTTGCCGCCGCCAGCGACAGACCGGATATCAAGTACCAATTTACGATCATCGACAGCCAGGATATCAACGCATTTGCCCTTCCCGGTGGGTATATCTACATCAACCGAGGCCTTCTAACTTACCTGCACTCAGAAGCTGAAATGGCCGCTGTACTAGCTCATGAGATTGGCCATATCACCGCCCGCCATGCGGTAAGGCAAAAAACAGCTGCGACCGGAGCCAGTGTTGTATCAGTATTGTCAGTTTTGGTTACCGGCAGTGGTGTAGTTGGGGATGTTGCAAACTTATATAGCACCGCTGCTGTGAAGGGCTACGGCCGCGAGATGGAACTGGAAGCGGATCGCTTCGGCGCCCAGTATATGTTCAACGCTGGTTATGACCCCCAGGCCATGATCAATGTTATTGGGCTGTTAAAGGATCAGGAGACATTTGCCCGGCGCCGTGCCCGTATTGAGGGCAAGAAACCGCAAACTTACCATGGTGTTTTTGCATCTCACCCGAGAAATGACCTTCGCCTACAGGAAGTTGTAAACGCTGCGGGCCAGCTTCCCGAAGATAACAAAGAAACCAAAGTAGAATACTATCGGGAAAAAACAGATGGCCTTGTATATGGACAAAACACACAGCAGTCCACTAAAAATCGCTACAATCACAAGCGGCTGGGTTTCTCCCTTTTATTTCCCGATGGCTGGTTGGTAGAAAATCAACGTTCAGCCATTGTCGGCTCTGCACCTGATAAAAGTGCACAAATTACCATTACAGTTACCCAACGCGATGGCAACCAGCCCGCTGATATGGCTCTGCGCTCAGAGTTCGATCTACGACAACTGGAAAAAGGGGAGAAACTCAATCAATATCGACTTGAAGGTCATACCGGAAAAATTCCACCGCTTGAAAAAGAGGATGCAGATCCAGACAGAATTGCGGTAATTTTTTATGGTAGCAGACAATTTGTACTGCAGGGGAAAGTCACAAATGATGAAGACTCAGATCCAGAAGCTATTGATAAATATGACAATTTATTCCTGACCAGCATTAGAAGCTTCAGGCCGCTACGACAAACTGACATTGTAGAAGAGAAGGACATCAAACGCTTGCGCTACGTCCAGGCCAATGAAAAAACTACCTTTGCCTCCCTGGCAAAACATATGGAAATCGGCGAATATGCAGAGGAGCAATTACGCCTGTTAAATGGTTATTATCCCCGAGGAGAACCCAAGCCCGGAGAATGGATAAAGATCGTTCAATAATTTTATAAGAATCAGCCCCTAATCCTTTTTCTATCACCCTCCAAAATTTTGGAGGGTTAGTGTCTATCTGAAAATAAAAGATAATAATAAGGAGTAAGTGATGAACGGCATGATGATGCAATCCCAGCTCATCCTCACCGGTATTATGAAGCATGCTCTAAGCAACTCACCGGATAGTGAGATTGTTTCAGTTACCTTGGATAACCCCGATTTTCGTTATAGCTATCAACAAGCTTTTGAGCGAGTCTCGCAATTGGCAAATGCACTACAAAAGCTTGGAGCCAATGATGGAGATCGAATTGGTACTCTTGCCTGGAACGATCACCGACATTTTGAACTCTACTACGCAACTTCTTGCAGCGGGCTCGTTTGTCATACCATTAACCCCCGACTTTTCCCTGAGCAAATATCTTACATTATTGAGCATGCCGCAGATCGATGGCTGTTTATTGATCCGCTATTTATGCCCCTAATCGAATCCCTGGCAGAATATCTAGATTCGATTGAAGGCATCATTGTGCTAACTGATAAAGCACATATGCCCACCACAAGCCTGAGCAATGTTTACTGCTATGAAACATTGATTGCAGCAGAGCCCACTGAATTTCACTGGCCTGAATTAGAGGAAGAGAGTGCAGCAGCTCTCTGTTATACATCAGGCACAACAGGTAATCCCAAAGGGGTGCTTTATTCCCATCGCTCTCTGATGCTGCATACCTACGGCGTATTGATGCCAGATTTTTTTGCGATTAGAAGGGACGAAGCCATACTGCCTGTTGTCCCCATGTTTCACGTCAACGCCTGGTCAATACCCTATGCGGCGCCTGCTGTTGGAGCAAAACTCGTGTTACCTGGCCCCAAAATGGGGTGTGGAAAAACACTCAGTCAATTAATTCAAAAGGAAGCCGTTACTATCGCTGCCGGCGTTCCAACTGTTTGGCTCGCCCTGCTCAAGTACCTGCGGGAAAGTGAAGAGACCCTACCCAGCTTGAATCGAGTAGTCGTGGGTGGATCGGCTTGCCCCTGGAGTATTATGGATGAATTCGAGCAAAAGCATGGCGTATATACCCATCACGCCTGGGGCATGACTGAAATGAGCCCACTGGGAACCTACAATGCCCGCATACCTGAGAACCTCTCTAAAGACGAAGCAAAGACCCTCAGGCTTAAGCAGGGCCGAGCGGGCTTTGGGGTCGAGATGCGTATTGTAGACCCAGAGGGAAATACCTTGGCACAAGACGGGCTGGCTTTTGGAGCCCTACAAGTGCGTGGTCCCTGGGTCTGTGAGCGCTACTATCAATCCAAAGAGTCAGCACTTACCGAAGACGGCTGGTTTGATACTGGTGACGTTGCCACGATCGATGCTGACGGCTACCTGACAATCACTGATCGTACTAAGGATGTTATAAAGTCCGGTGGCGAGTGGATTTCCTCTATTGAGCTGGAGAATTTTGCTATGACACAGGCGGGAGTAGCCGAAGCCGCTGTTATTGGGGTTGCCCATGAAAAGTGGGCTGAGCGGCCTCTCCTGATCATTGTTCCCGCTGAAGGCAAAACACTAAAAACTAAGGAGATTCTGGCATCCTTTAAAGGGCATTTTGCCAACTGGTGGATTCCCGATGACTGTGTCATTGCCAAGGAAATCCCCCATACGGCTACAGGCAAAGTCAGCAAAAAAGACCTTCGGGAAATCTATGCCGACTATTTATGGTCACACGAAGCCACAGTGTGAAGAGGATTAAGACGCTTTTGGCAGGCATCATCGCGGCATAGCAAAGCGTTGCACTGTAATAACGCAATTTTACCTGCCTCAAGTCTTGATTAAATTTTGACGGCGCTGAAATAGCGCCGTTTTAGAATACTTAACTTTCTACTAATACTTAAACCAGCGGTCCAAGACGATACACCAATTTATAATCAAGCCCTTTTTAGAGTGCTACTCCTTACCCTCTATTCCACCGGTTCCTCTGTAGGCGACAATCTTTGCTTGCTGACTATTAACCCTCATCGATTCATGGTTTCCGGGCTGACTGGATATCGGTTTATCTTCTATTGACTTACCTAGGCGCACTAGCCATCCAGAATTGTCTAGAATTATCTTGAGTAGAAGTATCTGACTGTGGATATCCTGGAATATCTCAGTCCATGTGAGGGGGAATAGGGAATTTACACTTCCTTGCGTTGGATGGCACTGGCTTACAATCTAGCCTTTATCATACTCCTCACAGCAACGGCATTTACTCATTAACGAGAAAGTCACAATGAAGAAATTATTCAGTTTGGTAATCGCTGCAATAATTGCCATTTCTGCAAATACCCTAGTTTGGGCAGATAATGACCATGCCGCACAACTTGCGGAGCGTTTAGAGGCAACGAAAGCCAAGCTTAACCTCTCTGATGAGCAGGTAGGAAAAGTAAAGCCAATCCTGGAATCAGCCAATGAACAACGCCGCCAAGTGCTTGCAAAATACGGCGTTAACATAGAAAGTCCCTCTGGCGCGATCCAAAAGATGAGCTTTCGCGAGAAGCGCCAGTTAGGCAAAGAAATGGCCGCTATCAGAAAATCTACACTCAGTGAAATGTCTACCGTACTGACGGATCAACAATTATCAGAGTTCAAAAAACTTCAAAAAGAAAATCGAGAAGCCTTCAAAGCTAAGCTTCAAGAGAGACAAAATTAGAATTACCTGGGTTCATAATGCCTATAAGATAGAGGAAACCGTGCTGAATAGCTCTACGCTCGCTCTGCGAAAGCCTCACCCAGCGAGGCTTTCGTATTCAGTTATATCCCTGTCATATTTCTCTGCTAGAAAGTGCCCCACAATTCATCACGGGCCTTTATCACATGTTAAAAAACATTCTATCAGTAGTGTTGATTGGCTTTTCTATAGCCGCAACACTAACCTGCGCGGACAACTTTGATCAGAGAAATAAACAAACTATTGTGGTAGCTCATAGAGGTGCCTCAGCCTACCTACCTGAACACACCCTCGAATCCAAAGCGCTGGCTTACGGTATGCGTCCAGACTATATCGAGCAAGATTTGGTACTCAGCAAAGATGATCACTTGATCGTAATGCACGATATTTATCTAGATAGCGTAACTAATGTCGCCAACGTTTTTCCCCAGCGCGCTCGCGATGATGGTCACTTTTACACTATCGATTTTACCCTGGCCGAACTTAAACAGCTTCAGGTATCAGAGCCCTTCATAGATAGTGAGGATGGACTTCAAGCAAAATACCCTGAGAGATTTCCAATATGGAAATCTAGCTTTAAGCTATCCACCTTTGAGGAAGAACTGGAATTGATCCAGGGGCTTAACCGATCCCTGGGCTACGATATTGGCATCTACCCGGAGATTAAAAAACCCTACTTCCATCACTGGGAAGGAAAAGATATTGCCTCTATAGCTTTGCAATCACTCAAGAAATATGGCTATACCGATCGCGATCACAAAGTTTTCTTCCAGTGCTTTGACGCAGAAGAGCTCCAGCGAATTAAATTTGAACTAATGCCCTCCATGGGGATGGATCTATCATTAGTTCAATTGATCGCCGCCACCGACTGGGGGGAAAAATTGGTCGAAGTGAATGGAGAAATTGAAAAGTACAATTATGACTGGATGCTGCAACAGGAGGGCTTGCACAAAATCGCCACCTACGCAGATGGGATTGGCCCCTGGTATCCTATGTTAATGGAAGTGACGGATGGCCAACCAAGGGCTAACAGTGTTGTCCGCCGGGCACACCGCAGACAACTAGAGGTTCACCCCTACACCTTCCGCGCCGATACAGGCAAGGTTCCCGAAGAATTTGAAAGCTTCGAGGACTTCCTGCATTTCGCTGTATATCAACTGCGCATTGACGGTCTCTTTACCGACCACCCCGACAGAGCCGTTAATTATCTTTCCCGGGGACATAGGGATCGTTAAAAATGAAATCAAAAAAAGGCCGCATAGCGCGGCCTTTTTTACTTAATCAAACTTGGAGAAGTCCGCTGGTCTCTTCTCCATAAAGGCCATAGCAGCCTCTTTAAACTCATCAGAGGCGAGGCGCTCCTTAAAGTAGCGGCCTTCCTCTTGAATAAACTCTAACCCTTTCTCTTGAGTTGCTCTGCGCAAAAGCTGCTTAGTTAAACGCAGGGCGGCCGGAGCTTTCCTCGCTAACTCAGCTGCGGCTTCACGTGCTCGAACTATGGCCTGTTCTGGCGCCACTGCGGCATTACAGATACCAATCTCAACGGCTTCCTGAGCACTAAAACGCTTGCTCAACAGTAATAGTTCAGAAGCTTTAGCATGGCCGGCGATCCTGGGCAATAAGTAGCTGGAGCCATACTCTGGACACAGCCCCAGGTCCACAAACGGCATCTGGAACATGGCGTCGTCTCCAGCAAAAGACAGGTCGCAATGCAACAGCATGGTCGTACCAATACCTACTGCGGGGCCATTAACAGCTGCAACTACCGGCTTGGGGAAGTGGTAAAGAGCACTCATAAACTGGAAAACCGGAGACTCCTCCCCTTCGGCAGAGCCGCCCAGGAAATCTGTCAGGTCGTTACCACTGGTGAATATGCCCTCAGCACCGGTAATAATCGCGACGCGAACATCCGGGTTTGTAGCTGCGCTATTCAATAACCCTGCCATCGCGGTATACATGGCCATAGTCAGGGCATTTTTGCGCCCGGGTCGATTAATCGTAATCTCGAGGATGCGGTCCTTAAGCTGAGCCTGAATTTCAGCGCATTCGCTTTGCATATTGTTCTCCGGGGTAAGAAGTAGATTGGGCTACTTCAGTAGCCTAATTATGGAACCCCAACGGAAGCCACTTTTAATCCGCTGTAGGCCATCTATTTAGGAGATTCATATTAACCGCTACTCCCAGAGGTTCGAGTTCCTAATCAACCACTTTCGTTGACGGGATTAACCCGGTCACCAGTGACCGGGCCCTCTAGGTAACCAGCAACAGTAATCAAACTTTATTGGCTGAATCCCGGCGCAGAGGTTGGCACATGCAATGAACGCCACCGCCCCCCGGAGTGATCATAGAAATATCTGGGTCGATAACTTCCAAACCATGTGCGCGACACTTCTCCGCCAGCCCAGTATTGGTCTTAGGCAGCATCACTCGATCGTTCCCCAGGGCAACGACATTCACTCCAAGTTCCAATACCTGCGGGAAGGGAATATCGATAATCTCTATATTTCGGCTTTTAAACCACTGCACCAGCTCCGGCTCAACGGCATCAATGCAAATCGCTGCCAGCTTTTCCGCAAGCATGGCTACCATCACATCAATATGCAGGAAGAACGGATCGAACTGGTAGCCTTTAACTTCCCAGCCCTCTTTTTCCACCCAACTTTTCATCTGCTCAAACCCCTGCGGGCTGGTGCGTTCGCCGGAGTAGCCACACAGAATGACGCCGGGCTCTAACACCATAAAATCACCGCCCTCCAGAGAGCCTGCGGTGATAATGTCGTAAATAGGGATATCCAGCTCTGCATATTTCTTCACTATGGGCGCCCACTCACCACGGCGCCAAGGGCTGAACATCTGAGTCACGATAGGCCCCCAAGGGGTCATTACCGAAGAATCGCGACCGTAAATTTGGTAGGGCAATGTGCTGTCCGCTGGAATTAGGTGCGTTTTCACTCCCGCGTGGCGGTAGGCATCGAGCATTTCTCCATGCTGTGCCACTGCCACCTTGTGATCAAACTTCATCCCAAGACGCTCAGCACGTCGTGCACTCGCATTGCCAGTGCGCCAACTGAAGTTATCCACAGGTCCAATTAGAACATCCCGCAGCACACCGTATTCTGAATCCATCCCCCACTCACTCAGGGGGGCCGTACCGCCGTTATCCTGACGGTACTTCAAAGTAAAATTACCCATTCGCCTATATTCCAACTTGTTATCAATTATGCCGAAACAAAGACAGTGCATCGCCTGCAGATCGCAGAAGCACTACCTTAACTGCTACCTATACCAATTCCGCACTGTTTATCATTGCATGAAGCAACACATTACAACCTGCCTCCAGGTGATCTGGTTCAGCCGACTCCGCCTCATTGTGCGACAGCCCTCCTTTACAGGGCACAAAGATCATAGAGACAGGGGCAACTCGGGAGACGTATACAGAATCGTGCCCAGCACCTGAGACCATCTTGCGATTGCTATACCCCAAGGTCTGCACAGCACTGCTAACCGAATCAATGCAATGCGTATCAAAGGCGACTGGAGGTGAGTACCACTCTTCGCGGATATCTATTCTGGTACCCGTCTGTTCCTGCACTTTTTCAGCTGCTTTATACAAAGCTTCATGCAGGTGGTTTAGCCCTTCGGGCAAGGGGTGTCGTAGATCCAGTGCCAATACAACCTCTTCGGGAACAGTGTTGCGACTACCCGGCGCCGCCCTTAGATCCCCGCAAGTCATACGTGCATCTTCTGAATACTCTCGAACTTCGCGATACAGGCGCTCACATAAAAGAGACATTGCCTGGACTGGGTCGCGGCGATCCTCCATCGGGGTGGGGCCAGCATGACAAGGCATCCCGTAAAAAGTTACGTCATACCAACGAATGCCCTGCACGCCGGTAACAACACCAATAACTTGATCCTGCTTCTCAAGAATTGGACCCTGCTCGATATGCGCTTCAAATGAAGCCTTAATAACCCTCGGCTGAGCGGGCTCACTACCTAGATAACCGATCCGCTCCAACTCTTCACCGATGGTGATACCCGATTTGTCCGCGCGGCTGTGCCCATACTCCAAGCTAAATTCGCCAGCCCAAACCCCAGAGCCTACCATTGCAGGAGAGAAGCGTGCCCCCTCCTCATTAGTCCATACAACCACCTCTAGCGGGGCCTTGGTCCTGATGCCCTGATCTTCTACAGTGCGCAGAACTTCCAGGCCGGCAAGTACGCCATATACACCGTCAAATTTGCCACCCGTGGGTTGGGTATCCAAATGAGAACCAGTCACTACCGCAGGCAAGCTGTTATCTGCTCCCGGTCGACGGGCAAAAATGTTGCCCATCTGGTCCACTCTGACCTCACAGCCTATATCTCGGCACCAGCGCACGAAAAGGTCGCGCCCTGCACGGTCTTCATCTGTCAGTGCTTGTCGATTGCATCCACCCGCTGGGGTCGCACCTATCTCAGCAATTTCCATCAGGCTATTCCAAAGGCGAGAGCCATTGACACGTAGGTTTTGTGCAGGGTTTTCCATTCAAAGAGCTCCGGGCTTTATAATGGGTCTAATATTAATCACTTTGCCGTAATTTTTGTTTTGATCCACACCGGCTAAAGAGAGCATTATTTTGTAACTGGTCAAAACACACTCAGGAAGCAGCTGACTATGACAATAACTTATAGCTCTTACCTAAAAGTAGACGAGCTTTTGCAGTGCCAGAAACCTCTTTCCGATGGCCCCGAGCACGACGAACTACTTTTCATTACTATTCATCAAAGCTACGAGCTCTGGTTCAAGCAAATGTTGCATGAACTGGATTTCCTGGTGCGACTGTTCAATGCAGGGGATCGCAATCGCGCTTTGCATACGCTAAAGCGTGTCGACACGGTTTATCGTACATTGATTCAACAGGTCGATATCCTGGAAACCCTCACCCCACTGGAGTTTATGTCTTTCCGCGATCGGCTATCCACAGCTAGTGGTTTTCAGTCGTACCAATTTCGCGAGTTGGAATTTCTTTATGGAGCCAAGGACCCGAAAAAGCTGGAAAACTATACCCCTGGCTCAGAGCACTACCAGCGCTTGATGAAGCGTCTTGAGGCGCCGACCCTTTGGGATGCTTTCCTAAACTTTTTGGTTCACGAGGGGCATAAGGTACCTATTACTGAGCTTGAAAGGGATTTTAGCCAAGTTGCGGAGCCTTCTTCAGCCGTCCAGAAAATACTGATCGATATCTATCGAAATGATCCGCTGGTAAGTGAAATCTGTGAGGCTCTGGTAGACATCGATACTTCGTTACAACAGTGGCGTTACCGACATGTAAAAATGGTCGAGCGAACAATTGGCAGGAAAATGGGGACTGGTGGCTCAAGCGGGGTAGGCTATTTACAGGGAACCCTATTTAGACCGGTTTTCCCCGACCTCTGGGCAATTCGTTCAGAATTCTGATATCGAATTTTATTTGAGGGGCACTTAAGTACCCCAATTTATGACCAGTTCAAAATCATAATTCACAAACGAAAAAAGCCAGCAATATGCTGGCTTTTTAAGCGCAGGTAACTCACCGGGAAATTTATTCCTCGTAAGGTACCAGGGAGACCTGAATACCCAGGCTCACTTCCTTCGCAGCATCCGCAATCTGTACGTAAGTATCCGCACTGGACTTGTTGTGCGCACGCACGATCACCATTGCCTGCGGGTTCTCCGCATACATTTGAGCGATACGGGCTCGTACCGCACGGCTGTCAATACGGCTGCCATCCGCCGTGGTGATTTCATCATTTGCGCTGACCACCAACAGAATATTCTGCTTGGTAGGATCTGGGTCAGTCTGGGTAGTCTCATTCGGATCAGGCACATTCACGTCCAGCGCCTTTTCTTTAACAAATGAAGCAGTCACGATAAAGAAGATCAGCATGATAAACACAACGTCCAACATGGGCGTCAGATCGATATCCGCCTTTTCTTCTTCTACGGCCTTTCCGCGTCGTCTACTCATAAAACACCGTGCAATTTTCAAATATCAGGGGTGCCGGATTGACCGGTCTAATCTGGTGGGCAAGATTGCCGCGATTTCGCAAGCATTGCAAGTGCGAGCGATAACACAGATAAATAAACCTTAAAAATCAATCAGTTACAGAATCAAACCAATTAAAAAGATCAAATTTTAAGCAAAAATTCCGACTAACGTCCTGCTAGATAGCTGTGATAGTCAGGCACCTCATGCTCGAAGGATTGGTCCATCAAAGGTGACTGTATCACCATATCTGCACTACTCTGGTTACAAGCCACAGGGATATTCCATGCTGCGGCAATACGCAGTAGAGCCTTGACGTCCGGGTCATGGGGCATGGGTTCAAAGGGGTCCCAGAAGAAAATCAGCAAGTCCACCTGCCCCTCACTAATCCTCGCTCCGAGCTGCTGATCCCCTCCCAGGGGGCCGCTTAAGAGCTTTTCAACACTCAAACCCGTCGCATCCTCAATCTTTCCACCAGTAGTGCCCGTAGCCAATAACTGGTGTTGTTTGAGCAACTCGTGATGCCTGAGACACCACTGAATCATGGCATCTTTACGGTTGTCATGGGCTACCAGAGCCACTCGCTTTGTCGCCGGCAGTGCCTTAGCAATAAATTCCATTAGAACCTCAATATCAAGAGTCTCTTCTATAGTATCTCAAATAAGCATCTATAGATTTTATTT
This sequence comes from Microbulbifer sp. VAAF005, assembly GCF_030012985.1. Taxonomy (NCBI): domain Bacteria; kingdom Pseudomonadati; phylum Pseudomonadota; class Gammaproteobacteria; order Cellvibrionales; family Microbulbiferaceae; genus Microbulbifer; species Microbulbifer sp. VAAF005. Next base: position 2,353,741 of record NZ_CP120233.1, read on the forward strand.
TCCCGTAGGTTTAGTCCCAGTTATCGCAACCTAACTTCCTTAAATAGACCTCCCAAATTACTACAAGACGATTCATTAGGTTCACAGAAATACTGTGGATTAATTCAGAGACCGCTTTATTCATTATTATCTAGAGTAAGATCCCCCTGAACGCCCCCCTCGCTATAATGCAGCAGCAAGAAACCGGACCTTTATAAGGAGTAAGTATGAGCGTAGGAGCCTGGGAGCCACAGGTAAGTGGCCCACAGAATGAAACTAGTGAAGAATTCAACAGGGAGCAGTTGCTCAGACTTATCGAAATTGCAGAGTCAGATAAACCTTTTACAGAATCAGTAGGGGCGTTTGAAAAAGTACCCTCCACACTTATTCGCCTTCCCTTCCAACACTGGATCGAAGAGAGCGAACATTGGAACAGTGCCCAGCTGTGGCAACTGATTCGCTTCTTTACCTTGGCAGAAATGAATCTGCCAGGCTGGGACGCCGGCGCTGAGTCTGCAGTAATTCCCCTCGCCAAAGTACTCAAGCAACGCTCGACGCCATTAACAAAAGAACAACTGTTATGGATTCGCCAGAATTCCAACAATCGTTATTTGCCCTACGGGCCACTATAAAGCTACACGATTGACTCCATATCACCCCAGTGACAGAGATATTCTGTTACTGGGTCAGTCCTCTCCCCCTCTCCCATTGCAAAACTCATAAGGTTGCCTTTGGTAAGAGCAGCCACTCCAAAGCAGAAGCATTGCCCATAAAAATATCATTAAGATTGTTGATCAACGTACGGATAATCAGGACTGCATTCAAATAGCTTCTGGTATTACTTGCCTCTGAATAACTGCCCTCTACTCCTTTTATGACTAGCAGGGATGTCACGTGATAGCAAAACAAATGACTGGAGACCAAGCGCTCGCTTTCTCGGTAATTAAAAAGACCTCGACTGAAGAGCACAAACTAATACAGTTCCGTCCCATTATATACATGGTTATAACTAGATTTATCACTGGTTTACTTTCCGCCATGTAAAAGTAAACCTCGCAGCAGTAATGGCAGATCCCGGCAGCCAAGCCCCCAAATACCCCAACCGGTTGGTACTTATATACGGGGCACTAGATCCCGTACATGAGTGTGAGTTCTCCCCCAGTTTTTAATTCCTTACTAAATACCAGGGTACGGCAATAGGACTCAAGCTGTCTCTGACAGCTTGACACTTGCCAACTTTCCGCAATTTGAATATCACACTTCAATACGCAAGGTTACACAACCAGCTATGGAAGTTGCCTGCTATTTGTCGCAGGCTAAAGCTCGCAGTTAAGTTTTGTTAATCCGGCTCTCTGTTAATTGATGAACAGAAACTATCTGCCACTATCAAAATCCAACTATAAAAGCCAAAACAACTAAACCAACAGGTTCATAAAGCTTACAAAATTACTCAACTATTTAACGCCACAGATACTGACTTGATACAAGGAATATTGAAGTTAAAGAATCACCAGTAATGAGTGCTTTCAAGTTCCCAAAAAGATCAAAAACACAGTTCAAACGGCCCCCATTTGAAAAATATGTAAAAAAAAGCCATTTTTTTTACATTAAATAGAAAAAAACCATCTAAAGGACTTGCAATTAGGTATACAAATAAGCTGCAATTAGCGCCGCTAGCTTGGGGGGACTCACTATCAATTGTTTTCTGCCGAAAACATGCATCTTGGACGGTGCCTAATTCCGTTAAAGATGGCTGAGAATAATTGATAGGAATGCCCCCACTTACTAAAACAATTCATTTTGCAGGGATATTTAAATGGCTACTAAAAAAGCTGCTCAAGTCGCTACCAGCGACGTCGCAAAAATGGAAGCGGAGCTACGCTCCCTTACCGCTAAACTGGAAACTGCCCGCCTTAAGCAGGAAAAAGACCTGACTGTCAAAGCCGAGAAATTGGCAAACAGTGCCAAGAAGGCTGCCGCTAAAGCAAAAACTACTCAAGATAAAGTAGCGACTGTTAGAGCTAAGAAAAAGACTGCTGCTCAACAGCAACAGCTGAAAAAAGCGCGTGAAGCCGCCGCTGCAGCTAAAACTGCCGCAACTGAAGCCAAAACTGCCGCAACTGAAGCCAAAGATGCATTGGCTGAAATCAAAGCCGCCAACAAGCTGGCTTCTCAGGTAGCTAAGATCGTCGCTAAAGAAGAAGCTGCTATAGCTAAGAAACTGGCTGCTGCTGAAAAGAAGAAAGCCGCTGCCGAAGCGAAGAAAACTGCTGCTGCCGCTAAAAAAGCCGCTGCTGCTGACAAGAAGAAAGCCACCGCAGCTAAGAAAAAGCCCGGCCGCCCAGCTAAAGCTGAAGAAGCCAAGAAAAAGCCTGGTCGTCCCGCTAAGACTGAAGAAGCCAAGAAAAAGCCCGGCCGTCCCAAAAAAGACGCCACTGAAGCCAAAAAGAAGCCCGGTCGCCCAGCAAAAGCTGAAGCCGCTAAGAAAAAGCCAGGCCGTCCCAAAAAATCAGAGACCGCAGCCGCTGCAGCAACTGATGCTGCTCCTGTAAAACGCGGTCGTGGCCGCCCACCTAAGGCAGAATCCGCACAAAAGAAGCCCGGTCGCCCAGCAAAAGCGGAAGCCGCTAAGAAAAAGCCAGGGCGCCCCAAAAAAGCAGAAACCACAGCCGCAGCAGCAACTGAAGCTGCTCCTGTAAAGCGCGGTCGCGGTCGTCCGCCCAAGGCTAAGTAAGCCAGCGCTAAAGCAAAACTGATTTATTCAGTTAGTTTAAACCCTGGCTTCGCCAGGGTTTAAACAGATCTTACTGCATCCACAAGCCCTTCACCTGATGGTCCTCCCTCAACTCAATAATACAATCTGCCCAGCCCGGCATATCCTCTAGTAAGCTCCGCGTCACTCTTTCGTAGTGTTGTACAAACTGAACAATTTGTTGATCTGTCATCCCCATTCCGGAGCGAACCCTGAGTTTATGTTCCTGTAACTTACGCCATTCAACAATACATTCCATACTCGGCGCTTTGAGCATCACCCATACATCGATAAGCGAAAAAAGATCTCGATAAGGATCTTCCAACTGTTGATTAACATAGTTTCGCCATTCGCCAGTACTATCTTCCCTGCACTCCAGTTCATTGAGCGCTCCTTCATGCTCTTCTGAAGGCTTGGCCCCTAGGCACCATCCTTCGAAGATAACAACATCAACTTGCCCCCTGAATATGGGCCACAAGTGCTTAGGGACCCGATCATCACGTCCTTTATCAAACCTAGGTAATGCGATAGCAGAATCACTACAGGCCGCACATAGGGCCTTGAGCGTGCTGATTCCCAAGCCGATATCATGGGTTCCCGGCACACCACGAGTTTCGAGTAAAGGGTGTACCTGTGTAGCCAGCTTGCGGCGCTGTTCCAGAGTTAAATAGATATCATCCAGAGACAAAACACAGCAGCGATAGCCCATCGCCTGGTAAATACATTGCCACACATCTGCCAGGGTCGACTTGCCGGTACCCTGCCCCCCGCTAACCCCAATTATTAATGGATTACTGCGCTTATGGCGAGTCAGTACCCAAACTCCGAGGGGAAGAAAAAGTTGTTCGAGTACCTGGAGGAAATCGCATGGTAATTGATGCTCACGCAACAGCTCCTTAAACGGCCCCGATAAACTCTCCTTAAGCTGTCCACTACGCTCTAAAACTTCATTCGGCCATTTATCCTTATTCATAAATTCCCCGCTATAAAAACGGGGGCCTAAGCCCCCGAATTTTGTGATCACTAATTATGATTACAGTACTTATATAACCGTCACTAACTTGCTACCGACTCAATAACCCCCTCTGGATTACCCCTCTTCTTGGAGCGGCCCGGTAGTACTAACATAATGGGTGTGACCAATAACGTCAGCAAAGTGGAAAAGGTAAGCCCGTAAACAATTGCACTGGCTAGCTTCACCCAAAAAGAGGCTATCACTCCGTCGACAACAATATTGCGTCCGACCATATCCACACTGACGCCTAGCGCCAGGGGCAACAACCCGAGGATAGTTGTTGCCGTTGTCAAAAAGACCGGTCTCAACCTCTGTGTCGATGCCTTTACTGCTGCTTCCGTTGGCGTGAGGCTCGGCTCATTCATACGCACGAAATTATAGGTATCTATCAGTACAATATTATTGTTCACCACGATTCCAGCCAGCGCCACAATACCCACCCCAGTCATAATCACACTGAAGGTGCTTTGTGTTATTAGCAGACCAAGCATCACCCCCAAAGTGGACATAATCACAGATGAAAGTACCAATAAAGACTGATAGAAACTGTTGAACTGTGTTACCAACAGGATAAACATTAAAAACAGAGCCAGGAGGAAGGCTATGCCGAGGAATTGAAAAGACTCATTCTGCTCCTCATCCGCCCCACGGAATAGCAGCTCAACCCGGTTATCCACCGGATTAGTCTGCAACCACTTCCTTATTTCCTTCACTTTGTCATCCGGCAGAATCCCCTCTTGCGCATCAGCCTTAATTTGCATGCGAGTAATTCCGTCGATTCGCTCAATCTTATCGACCTTGGGCATGGCTTCCGTATGTACGAAACTGCTAATCGGAACGGTACCCTGCACGGTATTAACTTTTAGCTGATCGAGCGCGGCTATGCCTCTGGCACTTCTGGGGTACCTGATACGTATATCTACTTCTTCATCCGTATCATCGGGTCGATATTCTGCAACCCGGACGCCATTGGTAACCAACTGCACCGCCCTACCAACTTCAGTTAGATCGGCACCATATAGAGCAGCCTTCGCTCGATCGACTTTCACTTCCCACTCGATACCTGGTAGTGGCGCGGTGTTTACAATATCTCGCAACCCGCCAATTTCCTCCATTGCACGGTGCAGCCGCCAGGTTTCCAGCAGTAGCTGCTCATAGTTCTGACTGCGCAACTCCAGAACAATATCCTTGCCTACCGGCGGTCCTCCCTCCATTACATTTGCGGTTACTTTAATTCCAGCAAAATCTGAGGTGCGGGAACGGATATCAGCAAAAATGTCGCGGCTCCGCCGCTCGCGTTCCTCTGCGGGATAAAGCTCCACTAACATATTGGCGATTTGATCTGGGGAACGATCAGAATTTCCAGAAATTCCGCCAGAACCAATAGTAGTGTGAGCTATTCGGACCTCAGGCACACTAAGCACGGCTCTTTCCACTTGCACCACCAGGGCTTTTTTCTCCTCCATGGACAAATTGCCCTGGGCCCTAATTTCTACATTGCCATATTGCTCTTCTGTATCCGTGAAAAATTCAACACCCGCACCAAAATTGACAAAGCCAATAAAGATGGCAACCAGAATGGCAATAGTGGTTAAGAACCCTCCCAGGGGGCGCTGAAGAACCTTCTCAAGAATACGCGCATACCAGCCGGTAATTCCAGGCAGGGCTCGAGGTAAGCCATCCTCTAACTGGCTCAGGTAGTTACGAGTTGAGGCATCCATTGCGCTTTTGCCAAACAGTGAACCCAGCACAGGAGCAAAAAACAGGGCGTACAAGAGTGACCCCGCCAATACTGCAAACACTGTAACGGGCAGGTAACGCATGAAGTCTCCCACCACTCCAGGCCACAGCATGATCGGCAAAAATGCCGCAAGGGTAGTCGCCGTTGAGGCAACTACCGGCCAGAACATCCGGCTGACTGATGCAATATAGGACTCCCTTGCTGACAAGCCTTCAGCCATTTTCCGATCGGCAAACTCGGTAATCACAATGGAGCCATCAATTAACATACCGAGGGCCAGCAACATTCCGAACATCACCATAAAGTTAAACGAATAACCCAGATACCAGGTGATGATGGAACCAAACAGCAAAGAGAAGGGCACTCCCAGCCCCACCAGAATTCCCGAGCGAAAGCCGAGCGCGGCAACGACAATAATCATTACCAGTAGCATCGCGGTCAGGATGTTTCCCTGCATCTCACTGACCATATCCCGTGCGAAATCAGATTGGTCAAAAACAAACTCAACCATAATTCCCTGTGGCAAAACACCAAATTCAGCCTGAACAACTTCCCGGACTCGATCTGCGACATCGACAGAACTGGCATCGTTGCGCTTTTCAACATTAATAGCGAGCCCCGGGCGACCATTGATACTGGTGTAGCTCACTGCATCCTTGAAGGTTCTGCGAATATCTGTAACAGCACCCAAGGTCACAACCCCATCGCGTGACTTCTTGAGCGGAATTTCATAAACATCCTGAGCGGTCTCAATCAACCCAGGGACTTTCACTGAAAAACGGCCCCGATTGGTTTCCAGCTCCCCTGCAGGAATTAACAGATTGTTCCCCAATACCGCGTTGATTAACTCCGCACTGGTGATTTGATAGTGCTCCAGTCGCACCGGATCAATCACTGCCTCAACGACCTCCTCCCTATTACCATGGAGATCTGCGCCGAGCACCTCAGGGATACTCTCTATCTTCCGCTTAAGCAATTCAGCTGAGCGCAGCAAAACCCGTTCATTCACTTGCTCGCCGGATAGGGTAACGACGATGGTGGGGAAAGGTTGAGCGGATACTTCCTCCACAGTGGGTTCGTCGGCATCCCGGGGCAGCTCAGCCCTGGCCCGCTCTACAGCATTGCGAATATCATCGACGGCATCATCTACACCAATGGCAGAATCAAATTCAATCACGATATATGCAAGGGATTCCCGGGCGACAGCAATCACCTCGACAACCCCTTCCACCGCACGAATTTCCTTCTCCAGAGGGCGGACCAGCAGGCGTACACCATCCTCTGGGGAAATTCCCTCGTGAGTGACCTGTACAATTACAAATGGGGGGTTCACCTCAGGGCTTGATTCAATTGTCATCGCTGCCCGAGCAACTATGCCAATTAAAACAATCAGCAGCATCAGGCATATTGTGCTGCGATTTCTCTGAATAGCGCTTTCCAACAGCTTCATCGCGAATCCCCCTTGGGAATCACTGAAGTTTCGGATACCGGAGTCACCTCAGCGGAATCTACTGGGGAAGCTTCCTTCGCTTGGTTCTCCCGGGAAAACTCTTCCCCAGTTTTCAGTATTTCCGCACGAACCAAATCTCCCGTAGTGACATATTCTTGTCCCACAGTAATCAGAGTGACTGTGTCGGGCAGTCCAGAAACCCAGACGCCGCCATCACCATCCCCAACCAATGAAACATTGATAAATTGCACTTGGTTTTTATCATTAAGAGTCCGCACCCCCAATTCACCGCTATCATCCAGCGTGAGTAGAGAGGCATTAATATGGTGGGCCGTAATTTCACCGGTCGGGAGGACCAGCTGACCACTCAAACCTCCGGGAAGTTGATTACCTGGATTATCTACTGCTACCTCCACTCGGTAAGCCCGAGTAATTTCCTGCGCCTGTTGACTGATATAACGGAGGTATCCGTCTACTAACAGCCCTCTTTGTAATTGGGCTCTGGCCGGCCCTCCCTCAACAAGGCTCCCCACTTGATCCTCTGAAACTTCGCCAACAATTAAGATGGGATCCAAGTCAAGAATGGTCGCGCATTCCTCTCCCCGGCGAATAAAATCTCCCAGCTCCACCGCTCGGCTATTCACTACTCCAGCAAATGGTGCACGACTTTGCAGTTTCTCTACCGTCACTTTGGCACGTGTGTACTCCGCCTTGGTTCGGGCAAGCTCAACTTGCTGCTGGGCCATTGCTGTATCCGACTGCAATCCTTTTTTCTTAAGTTTCTCAGCACCGGCAAAGTCTATTTCTGCTTTACGTTTTGCCGCTTCAGCTAATGCCAGTTGCTCAATACGATCTTCAGCCTCGATTTCACAAATGACATCCCCTTGTCTAACTGTCTGCCCTTCCGCAACTGGAAGTGCAGCAATAATGCCATCCAGTTCAGCGCGCAAACGTACATGCCGGTTAGCCTCAGTGCGCCCATTCACTAGTATCTGAGTGGCGTATGGGCTGGACTCAATGATTTGGGCTTGAATTCGCAATTCAGGCTCTGGCTTCTTGGCAGTTACCTCTTTAGATTCTGACTGCTCATCCTCTGCATCGGAGAATAACTGCCCACTCAGCAGCCATAAAATAGCGATCACCGAAACAATAATTGCCATCCGGTAATTGCGCCTTGACCAGATTGATGCCAATACATTCATAACTTACTAAACCTGTTGGGCAATGATGCGCCATCGCAAAAGGGGTCTTAAATCCAATCGAAGGGATCTGCGATAACAACTGAAGCGAAGCGATTTTTACACAATCACAGCGACATATAAAAAGCTCCGCTGTGTCCTACTCGAATTCTGTCAATAAATACGTGGTTAATGTCGGGCAAATGAAATATACGAGTGATCTACAAATTTAGACTGGAATCAGCAGATAGTCCCCCCTAAAGAAAGGTGTACACATGTGCCAATAAAAATAAGTACAAAGAGGAGGGAGAGCAGTCAGGAGCGAGGGAATAATTCTCCCGCCCTTGGTTTGAACGGGAAATCTCTACGACAGCATAGATTCCAGAAATCCAAGCATGTCGGATTCATCATCAACCAGCTCACCAGAACCAAACTCCGCATTCCAGTCGAGCAGAATTTGAGCCAAAGCTTTCGCCTGTTCTGCTAAGGCAATTAACTCTTCCCGGCTATTTTTTGGTCCTGTATAAAGTTTCAGCTTTCTATGGCTATTCGCCAACTGATGCCCCGGATACTTGGACCTATAGACCTCCAGTTTCCAACGCAATGAATGCACCATATTGCGATAGAAAACCAGTTTTGCTGGCAACTGTAAAAGTGATAAGTCTTCCAGGTCACCAAACAGTGTACAATCAACGCCCAGAACCTGAGTATCCTGGCTATTATTCGCGGCAAATACATCGGCACTACGGGGCTCCGCTAATAGCATCGACAAATCACCAAACAACTCTCCCGGGCGTATGACCGCCAAAGGACGCTCATTTCCCGATGCCTCCTCAGCTGAGGGACTATTCACCTTCACATGTAACTCGCCGCGTAACAAAAAGTAGACCCATTGATCCACATCCCCCGCACGCAGCAGCTGTTCACCCGACTGAAGACTGACCAACCGGGAGCGCTTTAGCAATACATCGTATTGCCACTCACTTGAGGCACGAATATCCCGAAATAGGTGAATGACATTGAGAAGACGATCCACAGCATCCCGTGGATACTCACTAAGAGGTTTAATTTCCATGCACAATTCAAATTTAGTGAAAACTATTCCATTTTCGAGCAAAGAGTGACCTCAGCCACTCTGCAAAGCGCCATTCTAAACGATATCGACCTATCACACCTGTTTATAGGTGTGATAATCGTTTCTTTACAGCCCCATTATCTTGGGCGAATGAGGACAGTCTGTCCCTATCAGGGTTGAACTCAGTTCCAGTTACAGTAGAGTTAAGCGCAGTGGGTAGCACATTGTACTCCCACAAGCTTTGGGCGCGCACTTTTTAATCTGACTTGTGTGCATTGGGGTTGGGGCCCCTGAATTCTTACATAGCGGAACATTTTGCTCTTGCTACTGAGACACCGTAGAACAATGAAATCGATAAAAATTGTCCTCTCTCTTTGGGTGGTTACATTTGCTCTGGCCGCAAAAGCAGCACCACTTTTAAATGGTCTAGCACTAGAAAAGCAGTTTAATAAAGATATTTATATCGCTGCAATTTACTCTGAAAGCCTGACCCGAGACTCCACTACATTACTCGATAACAACATTCCTCGGCGCTTGGAGGTTCGTGTTATCACCAAAAGTCTGCCGGCGCGGCGACTCCGCAATCAATGGATGGAAGCCATTGCCATTAACAACCGGGGCGATACGCTCAGCGGTCAGGCAGAAAACATGGTGACCTTTGCCAATCTGTTTAACGGGCGCTTTGCTCACGGTGATCAATTGAGTATCGAGTTCGCCGCCGATACCGGCTCGACAACAATCTCCCTTAACAGTATTCGCCTTGGAGAGATTGCTGACCCGGATTTCTTCAATACCTTGCTTCGAGCCTGGATTGGTCCTGTCCCCCCATCCACCGACTTCAAAGATGGATTGCTATCAGCAGGCCAAGTCTCGGGCAATCTGGTAACCACTTTCGAGTCCCTCGCCCCGACAAGTGAGCGAGTTGCAGAATTACAGCTCAAGAAAATAAGCCGAGAGGAAGCCGAAACCGCAGCAGTCGAGGAAGCTCCAGCTGAAACCTCAGTACCGAAACCTGCTATTCAAATAGCCGATCTGCCCCCTCCTACGCTAGCCCTTGCGGCAACCGCCCCTGCGGCTGCAGTGCCATCTGGTACAGGAAGTCCTGAAGGGGCAAATGAGCAGAATCCACAACTGGAGGAAGTTGCTCCCACACAGGCTGAGGATGAAGTTGAACTGATTACCCTACCCCCTGAAGGTGGCCCGGCATTAGCTGCCGATACAGAAGATATGATGGAAGATGAGGAAGAAGCTCCACTGACAGCTGATATGATCCTAGCACGTCAAATCTATCATTCCAGCTTACTGCGCCACACCTTCCGTTACATTCGCTACCCCAAAAGGGCCCAAGAACGAGGCCAGGAAGGTAGTGTTCGCTTAAATGTGACGATCGGCTCCCAGGGACAGTTGATAGATATCCAACCGATCCAGGAGTCCCGCTTCTCCAGTCTCAACCGAGAAGCCCAAGCTGCCGTTCGCCGAGCGGAGCCTTACCCTGGTGTACCTATGCAATTAGGTGCTGATAGCTACAATTTTTCAATTCCTATCACATTCCGCTTACCAGACTAGTAAGACACCTAAACTCCAAGCTCTGCTCAACAGGGCTTGGAGAGTTCAACTCACTTCAACACCCCCTATCCCCCGCTAGGCGCAGCCCCCTTGCCCAGGCTCCCCCTGCTTTTAGTATGCTCTACGGACATTCAGCCAAAAGAGCAAAGATGAAAAAATTACTATTACCACTCGCTATCGCTGGTACCCTGATCGGAGTCCAGGCTCCCCTCTTCGCAGTCGCTCATGACCACACTAACAGTAAAGCTTCCATTGAACAGGTAAAGCTCTCCTCAGGTATTGACCTAAATGCCATGGATACCAGTGTGCGTCCCCAGGACGACTTCTTTGCTTATGTAAATGGCACTTGGCTGAAGAATACTGAGATCCCTGCGGACAAGTCCCGCTGGGGGGATTCTCTATTCTGAGAGATCAAAGTACCGAGCAAGTCAAAGCTCTGATTATGGAAACCAGCCAAGGAGCCAAGGACCCCGATGCCAAGCAAATCGGAGATCTCTACAACAGCTTTATGAATAAAAAGCTGATCGAGAAAAAAGGCCTTTCCGCTGTATCCGGCGAACTCGCCAAAGTCGATGCAATTAAAAACCGCAAGGATCTTACCGATTTCTTCGCCTATGCGGATACCGTCGGCTACGATGTACCATTTGGTGGAAGTATCTGGCAGGATCTGAAACAAGTAGAAAACTACATGACCTTTCTGTGGCAGGCAGGCCTTGGACTCCCTGATCGCGACTATTACTTCGAGGACACTGAGAAGAGTAAGAAACTCCGCGAAGCCTATGTAACCTACCTCACTGATCTTCAAGATCTCGCAGGACTTAAAGAAGCTGACGACTTTGCCAACAAGATCTTCAAACTTGAGGAAAGCTTGGCAAAACACCATCGCAGCCGCGTTGATAACCGAGACCCGGAAAAGTATTACAACAAGAAAACTGTTGCTGAACTTAAAGAGCTAATGCCCGTTGTAAATTGGGACAGCTACCTGGCCAAAGCTCAATTGAAGAAGGCGGATAGTTTTATTGTCGGCCAGCCTGAGTACCTGGAAGCGGCCAATGAGATTATTGCCAATACTGAACTGGCAACCTGGAAGCGCTATCTGAAAGTTAAAGTACTCAATGCAATGGCGCCCTACATGCATGACGAAATCGCACAACTGCGCTTTAACTTCTATGGCACCACTGTTCACGGTATCGAACAGATGGAACCCCGCTGGAAACGCGGCGTGCAATTCGTCAATGGCTCTGTAGGCGAGCTGGTCGGTAAGCGCTATGTAGAAAAACACTTCCCGCCCGAAGCTAAAGAGCGCATGATCGTACTGGTTGACAATCTCAAAGCCGCATATCGCGATTCTATCGAATCCCTCGATTGGATGGGTAAGGATACAAAAAAGCAGGCTCTATTTAAGCTTAACAATTTCACCACCAAAATTGGTTACCCGGATAAATGGCGTGATTATAGTGATTTAACTGTTAGCACCGACGACCTGGTTAGTAATGTACTCGCAGCCAAACTGTTTGAATCCTCTTATGAGCGTAATAAGTTAGGCAAACCTATCGACCGCGGCGAGTGGAGTATGAGCCCACAAACAGTGAACGCTTACTATAACCCAGCCATGAATGAAATTGTGTTTCCCGCAGCCATTCTACAACCACCATTCTTCAATATGAGTGCAGACGATGCAGTCAACTACGGCGGTATCGGCGGTGTGATCGGCCACGAGATTGGGCACGGGTTCGATGATAAAGGCAGTAAATTTGATGGGCGCGGCTATCTCAACAATTGGTGGACCGACTCCGATCGTGACAATTTTGAGCAGCTGACCAGCAAGCTCGTATCTCAGTACAACGCCTACGAGCCGCTTGAGGGTGAGCACATCAACGGCGAGCTGACCCTGGGCGAGAATATTGGCGATTTATCAGGCCTGGGAATTGCCTATAAAGCTTATAAAATGTCTTTAGATGGAGAAGAAGCACCTGTTATTGACGGCTTTACTGGCGATCAAAGGGTATTTATGGGCTGGGCTCAGGTGTGGCGCAGCAAGATGCGCGATAAAGCCCTCAGTGGCCGTTTGAAGGTAGATAGCCACTCCCCCGCTGAATATCGTGTGAAAGGCGTACTGCCAAATATCGATGCTTTCTACGAAGCATTCGATATTAAGGAAGGCGATGGTATGTACCTGCCTGAAGAGGAAAGGGTAACTGTCTGGTAAATCGGTGCCCTCACCTGGCCGCCCATGCGGCCAGGTTTCCCCTCGAACAATTCTACCTCTCCCTCAACAACCCCTAATCTATCGTACCAATGTACCCACTATCACGGGGGATACCTCCCGTCGGCAGTATGACTTACCATTAGCTCACTTAAATAAGAAGAGAGTTGCCAATGGCTAACCAGTCTCAGTTTCATCTTCTCACTAGCCGCCGCTTTTTGCCGTTCTTCTGCACCCAATTCCTGGGCGCCTTCAATGACAATGTCTATAAAAATGCCCTAATTGTCATGATCGCCTTTCGCCTGGTGGAAAGTGAAGCGAACGCACTAATTAATCTGGCTGCTGGTTTGTTTATTCTTCCCTTTTTCTTATTTTCTGCCTCCGCCGGTCAGATCGCAGACAAATACGACAAGGGGAGGTTGATACGCTGGATTAAGCTAGGGGAGATCGGTATCGGTGCACTGGGCGTTTTCGCCCTTTTTAGCGGAAGCAACGCACTCTGTTTAACTGTGCTCTTTCTCCTGGGCATACAGTCCGCCTTTTTTGGCCCGGTGAAGTACGCGATTATCCCTCAACACTTGAAGCGTTCCGAACTGATAGGGGGCAATGCTCTGGTGGAAATGGGGACATTTGTGGCCATTTTGACGGGAACAATTGTCGGTAGCCTACTTGCGGGCCTCTCAGGCCAAGGTCAGCAGGGAATCCTTTACTTAGGCCTGGTAATTATGGGCGCAGCTACCCTGGGATATCTGGCCAGCCGCTCAATCCCCACAGCGCCAGCCCCCACACCCAATCTCAAAATAAACCCTAACCCCATTACTCAAACCCATAAAATACTCCGTGCCAGCGCGAATACTCCCTCAATTTTCTACTCCATTATTGGAATATCTTGGTTTTGGTTAATGGGGGCCGCGTATCTGACACAAATTCCCAGTTTTACCAAGAATGTCCTAGGTGGCAGTGAATCAGTGGTTACATTGCTGCTCTGCAGTTTTACCATTGGTATTGCCATTGGGTCTTTAATCTGCGAGCGCCTATCCAGTGGATTTATTGAACTTGGCTTAGTGCCTGTTGGCGCGGCTGGCCTAACCATAAGTGGCATTGCTCTGGGTATTGTCGGGGGGAACTTCACCGAACTCCACGAAGCCAGCTTTACCGCATTTCTAGGTACTGACGGTGCATTCTCTATTCTCAGTTGCCTGGTGCTACTGGGCATATTTGGTGGCCTCTACATAGTCCCTCTCTACACCATGATTCAGGACCGTTCTGATCCGGCAATTCGTGCACAAATTATCTCTGTAAACAATATATTGAACGCCCTCTTTATGGTGGTTTCGGCTCTGCTTGGAATTATGTTCCTCAATATATTGGGCGCGACCATTCCACAGTTCTTTCTTGTTATTGCACTTATGAATGCAGCTGTCGCCATCTTTGTGTTCGCCAAAGTGCCAGAATTTGCTATGCGATTTTTGATCTGGGCCCTTTCCCACACTATGTATCGGGTAAAGCACCAGGGACTTGAACAGATACCTGCAGAGGGACCAGCCTTAATCGCTTGTAATCATGTGAGTTATGTCGACGCACTACTACTCGCTGGTGCTGTCCGCCGCCCTATCCGCTTTATTATGTATAAGCCGATCTATGAAATCCCAATTTTGCACTTCGTCTTCAAAACAGGCAGGGCAATTCCAATTTGCTCCAAGCAGAAAGACCCTGAAGGGTATGAACAGGCTTTTCAAGCCATTGAGGAAGGGCTAAAAGATGGAGATCTTCTCTGTATATTCCCCGAAGGCCAGTTGACTAAAGACGGAGAACTACAGCCATTTAAAGCCGGCATAGAAAAAATTCTGGAGAGAACCCCCGTCCCTGTAATTCCTATGGCCCTCCAAGGTCTCTGGGGAAGCTTTTTCAGCCATAAAGACGGCCATGCTTTCACTACATTGCCCAAGCGCTTTTGGTCGCGGGTGAGCGTCGTTGCCGGCAGGCCTGTCGAAGCAGCCGGTGCCAAGGCAGAGGCTCTATACCGCCAGGTGCTGGGCTTGCGCGGAGAGAAACGCTAGCCGCCCCTTTTTCTTGACCAACAAGGGTATGTGCCTACTTCACTGGTAGGCACATAAATTCTTCTCCTGCCCCACAACGCCAGCCCCCTCCTTAAATCATTCCGATCACCTATTCTGATAGCGAGAATAGAAATACATAGCTGCTAAGGGCGGCATAGGGACGAAGGCCTAACCATGGCGCAAAGCAACCAGTTCAAGCTCCTCGCCAGTCGCCGCTTTATGCCACTGTTTCTCTCACTATTAGGTAGTGTTTTTAACGACAATCTATTCAAAAACTCCCTGCTAGTCTTACTGGCATTTCATTTAGCCAAAGCAGAAGCCAATACACTGATTAACCTCGCCAGTAGCCTCTATTTCATACCGTATTTTCTATTTTCACTCACCGCTGGACAATTGGCTGATAAGTATGAAAAGGGTCGGGTCATCAGAATTATTAAAGCCATCGAAATACTAATCGGTGTCCTCGGGGCCGTTGCACTACTCACTGACAACCAAGTTTTAAGTTTTATCGTATTAATACTTTTTGCCACCCACACAGCTTTCTTTAGCCCTGTCAGATATGCCATCTTACCGCAGCACCTAAAACAGTCAGAATTGCTTGGAGGCAATGGCTTAGCCCAGGTTGCATCCTTTTCCGGAGTGCTTATTGGAACAATTGTCGGCACCCTTCTCGCCGGTGATGTGGGCCAGGGAAAACCAGGGCTTTTATATCTGAGCCTGGTGATGGTCACTGTCGCTGTACTTGGCTATCTCGCCAGTAGGGCAATCCCCCCGCTCCTTCCTCAGCCCCCAATTTGAAAATAGATTGGAACCCCATCAGCCAAACCCTGAGAATTATGCGGGAAGTGATTAAAACACCCACAGTTTTTTACGCAATTATTGCAAACTCCTGGTTCTGGTTATTTAGCACGGCATATCTAACCCAGGTTCCCAGTTTTGTAAGAAATGTGCTTGGCGCCAGTGAACCAATAATCACGATACTACTCTGCTGCCTAACTGTTGGCGTTGCTGTAGGCTCACTAATGTGTGAAAGCTTGTCTCGCGGGCGTATTGAACTGGGCTTGGTGGCAGCCGGCGGGCTGGGAATGACTGTGGCGGGACTTTGGTTGGGCATCCTATCGGGAAACTATCAGATGCTCTCCAACGCATCCCTTAGCCAATTTCTACAGAGTGACGGTGGACTGAGCATCTTATTTATCACGACTTTTATCGGCGTTGCCGCTGGTATTTTTATCGTACCGCTATACGCCATTATTCAGGAAAGGACAGCAGAACAAATTCGCGCGCAGGTTATCTCTGTCAATAATGTCCTTAATGCCGTATTTGTAGTCATTATTTCTTTTTCTATTATTGGGTTACTCGGGCCTGCGGGAATGACAATTCCCCAAATATTTTCTCTGCTGGCCGTACTAAATTTCGCCCTTTTAGTACTCCTACTTTTTCGAATGCCGGTAATGTTATTCGATACCCTTACTTGGCTAACCTATATCCTGCCCAGGCGCACAAAATATGAGAGACTTGAGCAAATCCCCACCGAAGGCTCAGCACTTCTACTTGCCCGTTACTCTAACCTGCTAACACCATTTATTATTAGCGGAGCAACACAACGCAAGATTCGCTTTATCCCCAGCGACGCCATTATTAACAGCCCAAGGCTTCATGCACTTTTACGAAAAAGTGACTATTTCCCAAAAAACTACTATGAAAACGAAGCTTCAGAACTCAAGAGAAAGCACATTGCCATTCAAGAAGCGGAGGCCAACAGGGATCTTCTGTGTATTTTGATTGAAGAAAGCAACAGGAAAGAGATTGCGGAGCTAGTCACGCTACTCAAGGAGAGTTTTCAAGGCACATCATTGCCTCTTATCCCGGTATCACTCCAAAGTTCGTTTGGCCATAAACGAAACCTGAAGAGAATAGTGCAGGTTGGCAGCTCAATACCGCTTGCAGAAATTTCTCCAGAACGGCTATCCGATATCCTCAAGGGTGGCGAATAAAGAGGAGAAAAAAGGGATAAACAGGAGGCAGGCTATCAAAAATAGGGTACCCACAAGTTGCGAGTACCCGAAGTCCGCTTAGGCCGCTTTCGCAGAACTGGAATCTGAGCGGTTGCCTTTCAGCAACAACCACAGAGCAGCAACCAGTATCGCCCCCTGAACACCAACGCCTTGCCAAGTTGGGTTAATGCCCAGCCAGTCAAAACTGAGGTTTACCGGCAGCGGAGAAATTGCAATCCACGCCGCTTCTTGCAGTGCGGAGACTGCCTTGCCGGCAAGTACGAATGATAATAAAAGCAGCAAATAGGTCGTCATAGAGAAGAACTTGCCAATAGGCAGACGCACGGAGAAGCGCACAAAAGTAACACCCAATACAACCAGCAATACCGCACCAGCAGCGAGGCCACCCCACAGGGCGCTGTACTGGCTGGAAGCAGTTTGTACCAGTAAAGCTTGGTAGAAGAGGATGGTTTCAAAGATTTCGCGATATACGGCGACAAATGAGAGCCCGGTGATGCCCCACAGGGCGCCAGCGCTAAGGCTGCGGTTGATGCTGTTCTGGATATATTGCTGCCACTGATCGGCCTGTGTTTTACTGTGCATCCAGAAACCTACATAGAAAAGCACAATAGCAGCTAGAAGCGCTGCGACTCCTTCCATAACCTCCCGGCTGGCGCCACTGATGGAAACCAAACTCTGCGCGGCAATCCAAGTAACAACACCTGTGACCGCGGCGCTGATCCAACCGAAGTGTACAAATTTCAACGCATCGCGGCGACCGGTTTTGACCAGGATGGTTGTCAGTGCAATCACAACCAGCAGCGCCTCGAGGCCTTCGCGCAAAAGAATCAGCAAGCTTTCAATGAACAGTATACCCGCAGAGAGAGTTGTCTCCTGCATTAAAGATTCGGCGCGCCCGAGTTGCTCAAGAATTACCTGTACCTGAGCCCCGACTTGCTCGGGGTTACTATCGGCATTCAGTTGACTGCGCAGCCCCAGCAGCTCCCGCTCAGTGGCTTTACGCAGATCGGCATCGAGGGAATCCAGAGAACTCTCCGCCATCTCAAAACCGTCCAGGTAGGCACTAATAGCTAGGGTGCGGGCGTGATCGTAGTTACCTTCCTGGTAGGCCACCAGGGACTTTTCCAGTTGCGCACGGGCTATCTCAATCGGCTGGGTGCCGAGGCTCTCTTCACCAGCAAAGAAGGGTGTGGGGTCGGCACGCAGGGAGCCAACTGCCGCGCCGGACAGTTCCGGGCGATCACTCTGCAGCACATTGGGGCTGTACATCACTATATCCTGCAAGCTCGGCTCAGCGCCTTCGCCCTCCCCCACTTCACCTTGGAAAGCCAGGCCGCCAACATAAAATGCCAGGGACCAGCGCTGCTGCTCATTCAGGTTTTTGAAGGCGGTCATTGCAGTGCCATCGATACCGTTACTGATAGCATCGTAAAGGCCCAACAGGGAGCGATTTTCAGCGCGCTCCAACTCGTAGAAGTTTGTAGGCGCCGGCTCCAACTGTGCCGCTAAGGGGCCATCCCCTCTACCCTCAATACCATGGCAGGTAACACACTGCGCCTGGTAGATAGCGCGACTCTCATCCACATTCAGCAATGCAGTGGGCAAAGATAGCTCGGGGGCGATAGATAGTAGCCCCTGACGCAACTTGGCGGTATGCGCTTGCACTTCCTGCACATTGGCCTTGCGGAGAATCGCCGCTTGCAACGCATCCGCCTCGGTGCGGATCATCGCCGCTTCGGGCGACTCTTGCAGTTGTGCGCCGCGATCGATCAGTACCGAGGCGAACTCCTGCATCTCTGCAAACTCATCGTCACTAATGATCTCCCCGTCTGCCACCGCTTCCGGGTAATCCACACCGATGTACTCTGCCATCTGCATCAGCTGGCGCAATTCCTGCTCTGAAAGACCGGAGGCCTGGGCTTGGACGGGTAGAACCGTAATGGCCAGTAGCGCCACTAGCAGGCGGGCCAAGTGTAAGGTGAGGCGCATGGAGAATCCTTTACTGTTATTGCAAAAGGGTTTTATCAATCTGGCGCATAATATAATTGGTAATCATTCTCACAATAAAGCCTGCAAAAGGGCTACTCCCAAATAAAGCGGTTGCAAAAAAGATTGTGCACAACTAAATTTAGCAAAATACAAACCGTCGAGGCTCTCCCAATGACCGATCTCTACTCAATTCCTGTGCAAACCGCTGATGGGCAAAAGACCACTCTGGCCGATTACAAAGACAAGGTGGTGCTAGTTGTTAACACGGCCAGTAAATGTGGCTTCACCAAGCAATATGCGGGCCTTGAGGATTTATATAAAAAATACAAAGACCGTGGATTTACCGTCTTGGGCTTTCCCTGCAATCAATTTGGCAAGCAGGAACCCGGTAGCGATGAGGAAATTCAGGAGTTTTGTGAACTGAACTTTGGAGTCAGCTTCCCCGTCTACGCCAAGCTGGACGTCAATGGCGATGAAGCTCACCCGCTGTTTGTGGAGCTCAAGAAACGTGCGCCGGGCCTATTGGGAACCGAGGGCATTAAGTGGAATTTCACGAAGTTCTTGATCGGCAAGAATGGCGAGAATGTTAAACGCTACGCGCCGAAGGATGCACCAGCATCCCTGGAGACAGAAATCGAGCGCATGCTCTGATGGTTGTCTGTGATGACGATTCCGGCGAGCTGGCACTGAACCGCCAGCTATGTTTTGCCCTCTACGCCGCATCCCGAGCAATGACCCGCGCCTACCAGCCGATGCTAAAGGAATTGGGGATCACCTATCCGCAATATCTGGTTTTAATGGTTCTGTGGGAGTGGGCCAACACCAAGGCGCCATCGGAAGAAGAGCAGAGCGTCAGTGCACTGGGGCAGAGGCTGATGCTGGATTCCGGCACCTTGACCCCGCTGCTCAAGCGGATGGAGCAAAACGGCCTGGTCAAGCGTCGCCGCAGCAATCTGGATGAACGGATAACCCTGATCACTGTGACAAAGGAAGGCCTTGCCCTTAAACCAAGAGCCAGAGAGTGGGTGACAGCACAGCTGGACAACAGCCGTATCAGCCGCAGCGAGGTAGAGCAACTACACGGAGACTTGTGGCAGTTTCTGCATAAATTGACCGATACCGCCCCTTAAGAGCGGGCCCCATTGAAAGCTCCAGTGGGGCCGCCCACCAAAGCAAGGATAAAAACATCAAAAACCCGACATAAATGAAAATAATATAACAAAATAGGAAAATTAAACGCCAATATTAGGATCAGCATTGACCTTTAACTTGATTACACTTCATAATGCCCTGAATCCGACCTAACGCGGAAACTGTTGTATATGAAGACTCCATTTATCACTCAGCGCCAGTCTTTTCTTGCCCTAGCTTTCTCGCTACGACTGCCCCTGCGCGGCATATAATTTTTCTCCCCCCACCCCCAACAGAATTCCAAACTTTATTTGAGCGATGCATAGACAGCGGCAAGGCCCCCTGTTTAGCCTCAAAGCAAATAAGGAGAACAAACGAAAATGAGCACTAAAAAAGATAAGTTAGTCATTTTTGATACCACTCTGCGCGATGGTGAGCAGAGTCCTGGCGCCTCTATGACGAGAGAGGAAAAAATTCGCATCGCCCGCATGCTTGAGAGAATGCGTGTCGATGTCATTGAGGCTGGATTCGCGATTGCCAGTCCCGGAGACTTCGAGTCGGTCAAGGCCGTCGCTGAAGCCGTTACCGAATCACGGGTTTGCAGCCTTGCCCGAGCGGTCAATGCCGATATCGTGCGCGCTGGCGAAGCCCTGAAGAATGCCAACGCCTCGCGTATCCACACATTTATTGCCACTTCTCCAATCCATATGAAATACAAGCTGCAAATGGAACCGGAAGCGGTGTTGCAGCAGGCAGTGAAAGCGGTTCAAACAGCGCGCAACTTTACTGACGATGTGGAATTCTCCCTTGAGGATGGCAGCCGCTCCGAGCCGGAATTTATGTATCGCATCATCGAAGCGGTTATTGCGGCAGGAGCCGGCACTATCAATATTCCCGACACCGTTGGTTACGGAGAGCCGGAAGAATATGGGGCTATGTTCCGCCGCGTTATCGAAAACGTTCCCAACTCCGACAAAGCCATCTTTTCGACCCACTGTCACAACGACCTGGGCCTCGCCGTTGCCAACTCCCTGTCGGCCGTGATGAACGGTGTGCGCCAAGTGGAATGCACCATCAATGGCTTGGGAGAGCGCGCCGGTAATGCCTCCCTGGAAGAAATCGTTATGGCAGTACAAACCCGCCAGGATCTCTACCCGGTAGAAACAGGGCTGGATACCAGCCACATCGTGCCCACTTCGAGAATGGTGTCGTCGATTACCGGCTTCCCGGTACAGCCCAACAAGGCCATTGTCGGTGCTAATGCCTTTGCCCATGAATCCGGTATTCACCAGGATGGTGTTCTGAAACACCGCGAGACCTACGAAATCATGCGCGCTGAAGATGTAGGCTGGGGTCAAAACCGTCTGGTTCTCGGTAAACACTCCGGCCGGGCTGCTGTCCGCGCCCGCTACGAAGAGCTGGGGGTAGAATTCGCCGATACCGAAGAATTCCAGCAGGTATTTGCCCGCTTTAAAGACCTCGCCGACAAGAAACATGAGATCTTTGACGAAGATCTGCAGTCTCTGGTGAGCGGAGGCGAATCCCCAGTGGAACGGTTCCAACTGAGCGACCTGGATGTGCGCACCAAAATCGGTTCAGCCCCCCAGGCCTTTGTCAGCCTCACCATTGACGGAGAACTCCGGCAGACTGAAGCCAGCGGTGGCGGCCCCGTAGATGCCACCTTCAAAGCTATTGAACAGCTGGTAAACAGTGGCGCCGATTTAAAACTGTATTCTGTAAATGCGGTCACCCAGGGAACAGACTCCCAAGGGTCCGTTACAGTGCGCCTGGAAAAGGACGGCCGCCTGGTCAATGGCGTTGGCGCGGATACGGATATCCTGATTGCTTCAGCACAAGCCTACATGGATGCGTTAAACTTGCTCGCCAGCAGTGAGAGTAAGAAACAGGGCGTATAAGTGAACGAGCTTCAGCGAGCGGAATATTTATCAGTACTTGGGGTTCCAAGCTATGTGCCCCGATTCGTATTGCCGCTCGCACCCGATCCTCGCCAGGCCGAACTGCCTCCCGCCGAAGAGGCTCCTGGGACTCAGCAGCCTCCGGTTGCAAGTGGAATAGCTCAAAATCCACTGCCCCACTCAGCAGATCAGATAATTACCCAGCCGGTGCAGAGTCTGGAGCGCAACGCCCGTGTGCTAGATGAAATAAGCGCTCTCACCGACCAGACAAAACGCCCACAAGAGACGGTGGCAGTGACACCGGCTCCTGTTGCCCCCCCCAGCACAATGTTAAACCTTTTGTTTTGAACTGCTGGCGTATTGGGGAAGAACTCCTGGCCGTGGACAGCCACGAGCCCGGTGCAGCTCTCCCCCTGGAAGCCCTGTTCAACAATATTCTCCGCGCCTTGCAC
Source organism: Microbulbifer sp. VAAF005 (assembly GCF_030012985.1). Classification (NCBI taxonomy): domain Bacteria; kingdom Pseudomonadati; phylum Pseudomonadota; class Gammaproteobacteria; order Cellvibrionales; family Microbulbiferaceae; genus Microbulbifer; species Microbulbifer sp. VAAF005. Next base: position 2,376,269 of record NZ_CP120233.1, read on the forward strand.
TGGCACCAGCTCCCCCGGCAACAGGAACGCCTGCAATGGCCTTTAACAGAAAATCGCTTTGGTCCAGCCGAAGACGCCTCACAGGCTCGCGATACATTCTCCAGCTGGTTAGAGGCCTCTTATTCTCGCATGCCGGTTAAATCCATCTGGCTGATGGGTAGTGAGGCTCAAGATTTTTGCACTCCAATCCCTTTGGAAAGCCAGGTTGTCGAATGGCAGAGGGCCCGCTTAATTAGTACGCCCAGCCTCTCGCAACTATTGCGAGCCCCCGAACTTAAACGCCCCCTGTGGAATCTGTTGCGCACTAGTTATCCGACTGAAACCCGCGCAGAATGACCAATTTAAATTACACTGAGCTACAGTTGCGCTCCGCCGTTGCCGACGACTGTGCATCTCTGGCCCAGTTGGCAAAAAGTGCCCACAGTCATCCGTGGAGTGAAGCCCAATACCAGCAGAGTCTCAGCGCTGGCCACTACTGCTGGGTCCTGATCCAAGGCGATGACATTATCGCCTGTTGCGTGATCAGTAGTCTGTTTAACCAAGCAGAAATCCTGGATATTGCCGTATCCCCAGCGCGACGCCGACAGGGCCTCGCTGAGGCACTACTAAACAGCGTGAAAACGGAATTGCCCAGCGAAATTGAACGAGTTTTGCTCGAGGTGCGGGTATCCAATCTCGCTGCGCGCTCCCTCTATCGCAAACTGGGTTTCTCTGAAGACGGGATACGCAAAAATTATTACCCCGCGCAAAACGGCATGCGCGAGGACGCTGTACTCATGAGTCTCGCTCTGAATGACACTCAGTCGTAGAATGAGCCTCTCATTCGGAATTCCCGCCTTACCGACAAGGCCTTGAACGGCAGGCAACCACTCCTGCTCTGTAACACTATTCCCGACTTCCCAACCCCCTCGTTGGATTGACAAGAGTTATACATGTCTCTATCAAAAAGCAGCCCATCACTGCTGGAAGGCTCAGTTTCCAGTCACTTACAGAGACTGGCGCTACCCATGGTCTGGGGAATTCTCGCCGCCATGTCCTTTAATATCGCCGATACCTATTTTGTCTCCCAGCTGGGCGATGGCCCCCTGGCAGCGATGAGTTTTACCTTTCCGGTAGTGATGGCCATAAACAGCTTTGCTATCGGCCTCGGCGCAGGTACCTCTTCGGCTGTGGCCCGGGTTTACGGCGCAGGGGATATAAAGAACGTTCGCCGCCTGGTAACTGACGCATCTGTACTGGCACTGCTGATTGCTATTGTGATTACTGCAATCGGCCTGGCCACCATGCGCCCTCTATTTGAGCTGCTGGGCGCCGGCCCCGATATGCTTCCGCTTATTGCCGATTACATGATCCCCTGGTATCTGGGAACCATCTTTGTCATTGTCCCGACCGTCGCGCTCGCTGCTCTTCGCGCCATTGGTAACAGCGCGGTAACCGGCCGTATTATGGTGGCGGTAGCCCTACTGAACCTGATTCTCGACCCCATTTTGATTTTTGGGCTTTTCGGCTTTCCCCGGCTTGAGCTCCAGGGAGCAGCTATCGCTACGATTATCGTGCGCGCCCTGAGCTTTATTGCTGCACTTTACTTCATCATCAAAAAAGAACACCTAATGACAGCCCCACAATGGCGGCTGAGCGGCCTACTCGAATCCTGGCGCAAAGTGTTGGCTGTCGGGCTTCCCGCTGTGCTCACCAATGTCATTATTCCCGTATCCGGAGGTGTTGTCGTTGCACTCGTTGCCGTGCACGGCGAAGATGCCGTCGCAGGCCTGGGAGTCGCACTCCGAGTAGAACCCCTGGCACTCATTGTGTTTTACGCACTTTCCTCTGTGGTCGGCCCCTTTATGGGACAGAACGCCGGGGCGGAAAAGACCGACCGCCTGCGGGAAACCGTGAGCGTACTGGCAAGATTCTGCCTGGTATTTGGAGCGGGACTGGCGGTGCTTCTCTACTTTGTTGCAGAACCTATCGTAAGTCTGTTCAGTGATTCCACTGAAGTTCTCGCCGTCGCTGTTGCCTACCTGACCCTGGTACCTCTCAGCTATGCCGGCTACGGCTTTGTGATGTCTGCCAATGCCGCATTCAATGGACTCGGGAAACCGCTGCCTGCAACTGTTATTTCTTTCCTGCGGGTACTGGGCCTCTACCTGCCCCTAGCCTGGATTGGAAACAGCCTGTGGGGCATGACCGGCCTGTTTGTCGCTACAGCAGCATCAAACCTGATTCTCGGCTTTGTTTCCTGGTGGTGGCTGCGCCGCGATACGCACCAGCGCACAGCAGAGACAACAACCAGCCCCGAGCTGTCAACCAACTGATCAATCTATGGGCCGAATCACTCCTGATTGGGCCCATATCTATCCCCCCCCCAAAAAAACACAACACAAGGAAATCAGTGCCTTAACGGGCAGCGTACACATTACTTCCCATTTTTGCCGATAACTTCAAATTCCTCCAAACCCCGGCAGACAGCAGCATAGCCCGCCTTCTTCTCTTACTACGAAACATGGATGGTGATTCGATGAGGCTTCAGGAGAGTTTCCCCTTTCAAACCCGTACCCTATTAATCAGCGCACTGACAATACTTCTGGTTTGTACACCATTAACAGGGTGCGACAACGACGATTCAGACCCACCTCCATCAGACGACGATACTGGCGATGACAGCAGCCCCTGGGTGCTAAATACCGACGATGAACGGGCGCCTTACATCTATGAGAGCAATAGTAATGAGCAGGTCCTGGTCAATGTGCAAAGCATCGAAACTGTTACTGTCGACGGCAGGGAATACAGTCAAGTCACTGCATCCGGCATCCCGGATTATGAAATTGAAATCACCACCGCTATTTACAACGAGCTAATCAATCGCCCCAAGGCAAACACCGACTTTGTCTATGGCAGCCCCACAGTACAAATTGGCGATATCGTGAGTTTTGGCCAGGATATCGGCTTTAGCAGTAATCCAAATACCTGCTACGCCGAAGCAGGGTTTGGGTTTTGGCCGCCGGGCCCGGTCTGCCCAGAAAATGTTTCCCACAACAGCTATTTTCCAACTGAGCCAGAGGTCTCGGAAGAAGACTGTGAGAGTGGACTCGGACCGCAGGGTTATTGGGTCAACGGAACCTCTATCTACCAGTGGAGCGATGGACAGTCTGTGAATGGTACCTGGCACACTTTGGCACCTGTCGCTGAGATGTACGATGTTGATATTTGTGGTGGACACGCTGCCCGGGGAGACTATCACCACCACTTCTACAGCGATTGCCTGGCCGACTTGGTTGGAGATACTGGAGATAGCCACTCCCCCGTCTACGGGTTTACCGCCGATGGCTATCCCATTTATGGCCCTTGGGAGGCCGATGGTGTACTGGCAATAAGTAGCTGGGTCACTAGAGACTATGACGATGCCGACTCTAATAGCGGCTGCGGGATTACAGGCGAGCGCCGTTGTTTACTGGTAGATGAATACGATTTATCACAGGGCACAAATTCACTTGCCCAATCCGGCCCCAGTACCAGCGATACATTTACGTCCCTATCAGGCAACCTTTTTCAAACCACCAGCGGTTTTTTTTACGAAGACTATTACTGGGACTCCAATTTGACCGACCAGGAAGGCGCTTATCTGGATCAATACAATGGGCACAGTGACAGCGAACGTGGTTATCACTACCACCTAACGGTAGAGCTGAATGATGAAGGGCAGCTGACACCATCATTCCCCTATACCTTTGGGCCCCGCTTTTACGGCAAACTCGATGACCAGACAATTGTGAATGTTTGCTCCGATGAAGTCGGGGAGGTTTTCCCCCTGGCCCACCGCCCATGTAGCTAGGCCAGAAAGAAAGCAGCTATTTACTACATTTTGTTTCGGTCCGGAATAGATCAACAATTTCAGACCGAAACACACTCCCCCGATAAATTTCCAAAAGCCAATAGGGAACCAATCAGTCAGCTAAAATCTCATTGAGAATTATATTCTCTCCAAGAAAATAAAAATAAAAAATTATAACCCTAAAAGAAACGATTAAATAACCTAGTTTTTGCCTTTTATCGCTAAAAAAAAATCCATACTTATGACTTTACGCACAAAGTAAAAAAAAGGTCCAAGAAATTTATCACACCGCAAATCAGGTCAATATTTGTCCACATTTTCTCCACTTTTATACGCTAATTTCAGACTCACCCCCTCCTAATTCACGGTGTGATATGAAATTAACGGAAATTTTTCAAAGGGATCGACAGTCCATTTTGCCCTATGCAATATCTTTGGTACTGCTTTCCGGTGCACTGCAGGCATGTGGTGGAGGCAGCAGCTCTTCATCTGACTCATCAGACACTACAGCGGAAGACAGTAGCAGTGATTCAGATTCCAGTAGCGATGACGGCTCGTCAGATGATAGTGGCAGCTCAGACTCAAGCGCCGACAGCGGGGTTTGGATTTTAAATACTGATGATGAGCGCGCACCCTATACCTATGAAACTAACAGCAATGAACAAGTATTGGTAAATGTTCAAAGCGTTGAATCTGAAACTGTCGACGGTAAAGAATATACTGTTGTTTCTGCAACTGGCATTCCAAATTACACTATCGAAATTACACAAACCGTTCTCGATGCTCTACTGGAACGCCCAAAAGCATCTTCTGATTTTCTAACAGGCAGCCCCTACGTAAGCGTCGGAGATATTGTCAGTTTTGGTCAGGATATTGGTTACCAAAGTAATTCTTCTTGTGGCGCTGAAGCTGGCTATGGCTTTTGGCCGCCTGGGCCCGTTTGCCCTGAAAATGTTTCCCACGTTGGTTATTTTCCCGTTGACCCTGAACCCGCAACTGATAGTTGCGAAACCGGTTTAGGCGTACAAGGTTATTGGGTAAACGGAACCTCTATTTATCAATGGAGTGACGGGATGAGTGTTGATAATACATGGCATACACTCGCCCCCCTCGCTGAAGCCTACGATGTTGATATTTGCGGTGGCCATGCGGCAAACGGCGATTATCATCACCACTTTTACAGTGAATGTCTCGCAGAAATGGTCGGCGATATTGGTGACGACCACTCTCCAATTTATGGCTACACTGCCGATGGCTATGCAATTTACGGCCCCTGGGAAAGTGAAGGTGAATTGGCGGAAAGTAGTTGGGCTATTCGCGATTACGACGATACCTCATCCGAAAGTGGCTGTGGTGTTGCCGGCGAACGCAGCTGTTTATTAGTCGATGAATACGATATTTCCCAAGGTGTAGAAACCACTTCTAATACTGGCCCAACCACCAGCGATTCATATACCTCGGCCTCTGGAAATGAATTTGAAACAACTGCTGGTTTTTTCTATGAAGATTATTATTGGGATGAAGAACTTACGGCCCAAGGTGGAGTCTATTTAGATCAGTACAATGGCCATTCGGATGATGAGCGAGGATACCATTATCACCTTACGGTCACTGTCGATAGCGATGGACAATTAATCCCCGCCTTTCCCTTCACTTTTGGACCGCGTTTTTACGGAAAATTGGACGACCAAACTGTTGTCAGCCGATGCTCAACAACCGTAGGGCGGTAACCAATAAAGATAAATTGAGGTAACCTTCTCGTGAAAATTAACGGGTACTTTCTTGCCGGCTCATTAGTCTGGCTATCTGCAGCCACTGTTGTGGCTCAACCTAATCCCAGCTCGGGGCATAACAACGATCAACGTTCGGTTAGGGAAGTACCTGTTCGTAATAGCAACGGAAGAAACTGGCAAAATAATAATTCGGAAAACACTAGAAATAACAATGCAGATTCCTCCACCAACTCAAACGACGATGTAGCAGAGGAAGAAAACTCAACAGATACTACAGTAGATAATTCATCAGAAACGTCTATCGATGAAACAGAAGATACATCTGGTAATAATGGGGACTCGTCTACGGACGTAAACGAAGACAATTCCGACTCCTCAGATAATTCCACCATTTCAGACGACGAGGAAAATTCAACAACAGGCGACTCAGACATTACTTGGATTGTCAATTCAACGGACGAACGTGCGCCCTATATTTACGAAAATAACAGTAATCAGCAGGTACTGGTTAACGTGCAAAGTGTTGAGCCTGTGACCGTTGCCGGAAAAGAATATACCCGTATATCAGCTACCGGTATCCCGGACTATCAAATTGAAATAACACAGGAAATATTAGACGCACTCATTAACCGCCCAAAAGCCTCTTCAGATTTTGTCAGTGGCTACCCCCAGGTGCAGGCAGGTGAGGTTGTTAGCTTTGGCCAGGACATCGGCTATCGCAGTAATTCCAGCTGCGGCTCTGAGGCAGGTTACGGTTTCTGGCCCCCCGGCCCCGTCTGTCCCGAAAACGTTTCCCATGTAGGCTATATTCCTGCTGAACCAGAAGCATCCACAGATAACTGTGAAACTGGGCTTGGCGTACAAGGCTACTGGGTAAATGGGACCTCTATTTACCAGTGGAGTGACGGGCAGTCTGTAAATAATACATGGCACACCCTGGCCCCCATGGCAGAAGTTTATGACGTGGATATCTGTGGTGGCCATGCGGCCAACGGCGATTACCACCATCACTTTTACAGTGACTGTCTAGCTGAAATTGCCGGAGATACCGCAGATGGCCACTCTCCAATTTACGGCTACACTGCCGATGGATACGCAATTTATGGCCCTTGGGAAGACACAGGTGTTCTAGCTAAAAGCAGCTGGGCAATCCGGGATTACGATGATCCTCGCTCTGATACCGGGTGCGGTGTTGCCGGGCAACGCAGCTGTCTGCTAATAGATGAATATGATATTGATCGCGGTGTTTCCAATACAAATAACACCGGCCCCACTACCAGCGGCAGCTACACTTCTCAATCCGGAAATGAATTTGAAACTCCTGCAGGTTTTTTCTACGAGGATTACTACTGGGATGAAAGCCTTACGGCGCAAGGTCGCGAATACTTGGATCAATTCAATGGACACACTGACAGCGAAAGAGGTTATCACTACCACCTGACAGTGACGCAAGACAGCAATGGCCAATTAGTTCCAGCTTTCCCATTTACCTTCGGCCCGCGCTTTGCCGGCAAACTGGATGACCAAACTATCGTCAATCGGTGCTCAACCACCGTTGGTCGCTAACTCATATTCAAACTTGGGAGTAAGAGTTAAATGAAAATGCACAGGTTCTTTATCGCTGGGTCTTTGGCCTGGATCGTTTCAGCCTCTATGACCGCGTATGCGGCACAGCCAAATCCTCACGCGGGCCACAATGGCGATCAGCATCCAGTGATAGAGATACCTCTGCATGTTGCCGCCCCCAGAATCGAACTGGACATGAGCCGCGACGATATGTCCGGCTATAACCTACATATTGACTACGATCGGTTTGAACTGGAATCTCCTCGCTTTGCCAATGATGATTCTGAGCAGTTTCTAGAGGGGCACGCCCACCTTTACATCAATGGGGAAAAAATCCAACGCCTTTATGGCTCAGATTTACATATTCCCGGAAAATTACTAAAGCCCGGTTTTAACCAAGTCACTGTAACTCTCAACGCACACGACCATAGCACCTGGAGCCGTGGTGGAAAGCGAATACTGGCAACCTTATTTGTGCAACTCGATAAGAAGGAACTAGTACTTCATCGTTTTTCAACATCACCTCTTGGGGGCAACAAACAAATTGCCAAACTTAGTCAACCTAAAAGCTAATTGAAGGCCGGAGGTCTTCTGAAGAAAACGCTCACACTAAAGTAGAAGAATATATTATGAATCGATATTCAACGATTAAACACCTATTAGGTATCCCACAATAAAATACCTATATTTTATTTAATTGGTGGAACATCGACTTTAAATCCAAGGCATAAATCAGAAAAAATCAGGAGTTAATAGCGGGTATAAATTCAAGCTGGCTGGCCATCCACATTTCGTTCACTTTTGTACGCTAAGTTCGAGGCGCAACCTCTCCTCAAGCCATGGTGTAATATGACAATAATGAAAATTCTAGACCGGACTGGCCAACCGGCATTCTCTTATGCACTAGCGTTAATAATATCTCTCGGAGCACTACAGGGATGCGATAGCAGTTCGTCCTCTGATGATGACAACTCCTCTGAAACCTCTTCTGATGACTCAGATTCCAGCACTGATACCGGTGTCTGGATCATGAATACCGACGACGAGCGCGCTCCCTACATTTACGAAAATGATAGCAATGAACAAGTTTTGGTAAATGTCCAGAGTGTTGAGACTGAAACTGTAGATGGTAAGGAATATACTGTTGTCTCAGCAACAGGGGTCCCCGACTATGAAATTGAAATTACCCAGAGCATTCTCGACGGACTACTTGAACGTCCATTTGCCTCCTCTGACTTCGAGACAGGCAGCCCCACAGTAAGTGTCGGGGATATTGTCAGTTTTGGGCAGGATATTGGCTACACAAACATAGGCACCTGCGACGTTGATGCTGGCTATGGATTTTGGCCCCCGGGGCTTGTTTGCCCAGAAAACGTCTCTCATGTTGGATATTTTCCTGCCGAGCCCGAACCCGCCACAGAAGACTGTGCAACCGGACTCGGAGTGCAGGGCTATTGGGTAAATGGCGTCTCTATTTATGACTGGGGAGATGGCCAATCTGTGGATGGTACTTGGCAAACCCTGGCACCAGTCGCGGAGATCTACGATGTTGATATTTGTGGTGGACATGCTGCAAATGGAGATTATCACCACCACTTTTACAGCGACTGCCTTGCCGACCTCGTCGGCGATATAGGCGATGACCACTCCCCAATTTACGGCTATACCGCTGATGGTTATGCAATCTACGGCCCTTGGGAAGGCGAGGGGGAACTCGCAGAAAGCAGCTGGGCAGTGCGCGACTATGACGACCCCACTTCAGAGAGTGGTTGTGGAGTTGCAGGTGAGAGAAGCTGCCTGTTGGTGGATGAGTATGACCTTTCTCAGGGGGTTGAAACAACATCCAATACCGGCCCTACGACAAGTGACTCTTATACATCTCTTTCCGGCAATGAATTCACAACAACCGCTGGCTTTTTCTATGAGGACTATTATTGGGATGAAGATCTGACCAATGAAGGTGGAGTTTATTTAGACCAGCATAACGGCCATACAGATGACGAGCTAGGATACCACTACCACCTGACAGTAACTGTCGATGATGACGGCGAGCTGGTTCCCGCTTTCCCCTACACTTTTGGGCCCCGCTTTTATGGCAAGTTAGATGACCAAACCATTATCAGTGAATGCTCAACACAGTAACTTGATGTGCTGACATTTAAAACTGAGTTGTTTGATTTGGGCAGCAGATATCTCCATGGAGCCGCAAAAAGCGCTGCGGCTACCCTCTCTTCCCGAAGATCAATACCTGGCGGGGGAGATGTTTGGAGATAACGGCCCTTTAAACAGATAACACGAGCACCTTGGGGTATTCACAACGACAACTCACGACTAAATATTAAGTGCTGCCCCCAAACCTGGGATTGAGACTATTATGAAAATTCTACGAACCCTAATAGTGGGATCCATTATTTGGGGACTAGCTAACTCCGCCACAGCACAGCAAGATCCACATGCTGGCCATAAAGGCGATCAGCACCCTGTAGTTGAGATACCCCTACACAATGCCGCACCTCGTATCGAACTGGATATTCGCCGCGATAAAATGTCTGGTTATAACCTTCATATAAACTATGATCGGTTCGAGCTGGAGTCCCCTCGCTATGCCAATGACACCTCAGAGCAATTTCTAGAAGGCCATGCCCACCTTTATATCAATGGCAAGAAAATACAACGAGTATATGGTCCAGATTTACATCTACCTGACAAACTGTTTAAACCAGGGTTCAATCAAATCACCGTTACCCTTAATGCCCATGACCACAGCACATGGAGCCGCGGAGGAAAGAGGATTCTTGCAACCCTGTTTATCCAGCTCGACAAGCGTGAGCTTATATTACACCGCTTTTCCACATCACCCATAGGGCAAGGCTCCGGTATTGACCTGCCCAGCCGGTGACAACCAACCGGTAAACACACGTAAGAGCTATTCTTATTCTTACATATTTCAGGGCATGGAGGCCCCAACAACAGCTTTGGATTACCAAGCCAATCTCAGCTCACCCCACCTACCCTTATCGGGAGGCAGGTTCATTGGGTGTCAAAAGATTGCTCTGGCATTTGCTGTAAGTGTAGGCTTACTCTCCTGGCTAGTATTTTCCGAATGCCGGCACAGTAAACTACACTCAAGCCCTCTATGAACTCAGGCTATTGGAGTCCCAAGCTATCGGCTATGTCGCTAAATATTCGCTATAAACTCAGTCTCGCTTTCTTATTAACTACTGCAATTACTGTTGGCGGAATGTTCGTATTCTTTCAATGGAGCTTTAATCATGGCTTCATGAACTATATCCAGTCCCAGGAATTGCGCGAAGTGGGCGATCTGGTGGATGAGTTACAGAGTATCTACGCCAGCGAGGGGAGCTGGCAATCCATGGATGGCAATGGCTTGCGCTGGCAACAGCTTCATATGCAAGTTATGCCCAGTTACTTTGGGGATATGTCACCCCCACCTCACCCACGCCGCCCACCTCCGAGCAGGAGAGGCCCTCACCGGCCACCGGAACCCCCACCTGAACACTCCGGGGGCAAATCACTAAGCGGTCGTCTAACCCTATTAAACAAAGAGAAAAGGCCCCTGATAGGCCGTTTTTCAGGGTCTGAGAATATGGCGATGCAGCCATTGGTCGTAAATGGGGAAACTGTTGGTTACCTAGCTATCAACCCACTACCTGTGCTCGATGACGACTTAGCAGTGGGATTTGTGAAAGAGCAATCACAAACCTTCGCTATTATTTCTATTGCCACTTTCATTCTGGCACTGGCAATAGCCCTACCCCTTGCCTGGCAGTTGGTCAGGCCTATTCGCAAGTTAACCGAAGCCACATCCCAACTGACATCGGGCAACTTCAAGATCCGCATTGACATAGAACAGAGGGATGAACTGGGCCAGTTAAGCGCTGACTTTAATCGCCTCGCTGCAACTTTGGAGGCCAATGAACATGCCCGAAACCGTTGGATGGCAGATATTTCACATGAACTGCGCACACCTCTTGCAGTATTAAAAGGGCAGATTGAGGCCATTCAGGATGGTATCAGATCAGCTTCACCAGAGAACATGCGTATACTACATAGCAAAATTCAACAATTGAGTCGCTTAATAGATGACCTCTATGAGTTATCGCTCTCTGACGCAGGCGCTTTGAGTTACTGCAAATCCGACATTTCCCTGGAAAAAACCCTACGAAGCATTATCGAAGACTTTGAAATTCCATTCGAACAGAAAGATATTTGTTTAAGTAGTAACCTCCAACTATCGGAAGACAAGCTTGTTTATGCAGACGAAGCACGCCTCAACCAGTTATTTAGCAATCTGTTAACCAATAGCCTGCGCTATACCGATAGTGGAGGACAACTTAAAATAGCAGCTCGCTGTGAAGCCCGAACAGCCATTATTACTTTGGCCGATTCTGCTCCCGGTGTTGCTAGTGCTGATATACCACACCTGTTTGAGCGTCTGTATAGGGCTGACAGTTCCCGAAGCCGTGAGACTGGCGGTGCGGGTTTGGGATTATCAATTTGCCAGAATATTGTTACAGCCCATGAGGGTAGCATTTCTGCAACTCCGTCCACGCTGGGCGGCCTTGAAATTAGTATTTTTTTACCCCTCAGCCAAAGGATTAAATGGTAGGAAGTTATGAGCGCCAAAATATTAATAGTTGAAGACGAAACCGAGCTTGCGCACTTACTACTGGAGTATCTTCATGCTGCCAACTATCAAGCCGAGATCATTTCCGATGGTAATCAGGTTATTCCCAAAATGGAATCCATGAAGCCAGATTTAATCCTTCTCGACCTGATGCTACCCGGGAGGCATGGGATGGAAATATGCGAAGAAATTCGCCAAAAAGGCAATGATGTTCCCATTATTATTATGACAGCGCAAATTGAAGAACCCGATCGTTTGCGTGGCCTTGAGTCTGGAGCCGACGACTACGTATGCAAACCCTACAGCCCCAGAGAGCTTGTGGCCCGAGTAAAAGCAGTATTGCGCCGTCGACCGTTAATGGAGCAAACCCAAACAAATGGCATTGACTTAGATAGAAATACCGGACAACTGCGAATTAGCGGCAAAGACGCCAACCTTACTGCGCTGGAATTCCATCTATTTGACCTGCTTTACAGTGAGCCCGGTCGAATTTTTTCCCGTGAACAAATCATGGATCGCATCTATTCCGATTACCGTGTAATCAGCGATCGAACTATTGATAGCCATATCAAAAAAGTACGCAAGAAAATATCGGTGCTTATGCCCGATAAAGAGTTAATACACTCTGTCTACGGTGCTGGATATAAGTTTGAGATAAATTAAAATTAAGACTACCTGGGGGCAAGCAGCCCCCAGGGTTTAACCTTACAAAGCTTCAGTTGCCAATTTTAGCCATTCGGCAGTTTTTTCAGTAACCAATGGGGTAATCACATCCCGCACCCTCTGGTGGTAGCGATTCAGCCATTCCCGCTCGGTCTCAGTAAGTAGTGCCACGTCAATCAAATTACGGTCGATCGGAGCTAACGTAAGTTCTTCAAATTCTAGGAAATCTGGATAATTTTCGCTCTTTTTCACAAACACCAAATTTTCAATACGGATGCCGTACTGCCCAGTGAGATAAAACCCCGGTTCATTGGAAACGATCATCCCCGGCTGAAGAGCAACACCTGTTACAGCTTTACCTATCCGCTGTGGACCCTCGTGAACACTTAAGAAACTGCCAACACCGTGACCGGTACCATGGGCATAATCCAGACCCACCTCCCACAGCGAGCGACGTGCAAGCGCATCAATTTGCTCTCCACAAGTCCCCCTGGGGAATCGCAAAGTCGCAATTGCAATATGTCCCTTTAAAACCCGGGTAAAATTTTCTTTTGCCGAAGGTGGGAACTCACCCAGAGCGACTGTTCGGGTAATGTCGGTGGTGCCATCTGGATATTGGCCTCCAGAATCGCACAGATATACCCCTTCTGGCTTCATAGCCAAACTGGATTCAGGGCTCACCCGATAGTGAACAATGGCCCCATTCGGACCATAGCCGGAAATTGTCTCAAAACTGTTGCCCTGAAAGCCTTCGCGAGCCTCTCTTTTACTTCGTAAAAGCTTTACTGCGGACAATTCGTCAAAATGGCCTGTGGCAACCTGTTCAGGTATTTCCGCCAGGAATTCACACACCGCAGCACCATCCCTTTCGTGTGCAGCCTGGCTGCCTGCCAGTTCAATCGCATTCTTACAGGCCTTGGCTTCAGTGACCGGGTCACCTTCCAGCATTAGTTCAATATCCAGTGCCCGCAATTGCTGTAAAGTCCAACTGTTGCTAATCAGGGGATCTATCCATATTTTATTGACGTGGCGGCGCTTAATATTTTCAAATAATTCCCCTTTGGCCACGACTAGACTTACATCTTTATCCAAGTGCTCAATCAACGCATCCCCTACAGCGCCCTCCCCCAAGTAAAGAGTGGCACTGCCATCCCGGTAAAGTACTGCATTAGCCAAGGCCACTGGTAAGTGTGGAATATCCTCTCCACGGATATTAAAAAGCCAAGCACAGCTTTCAGGGTTTGGTAGCCATAAAGCATCGGCTCGTTTTTCTACGAGACGTCGGACAATCCTCTGCCGTTTCTCTTTGGAATGCTCACCAGTAAAGATGAAGGGGTGTGGGCGCGCAGGCCCACAGGGAGATGCAGGGCGGTCATTCCAGATGGCATCAACGGGGCTCTGCTCCATCGGCTGCAGTTGGATATCCCTTTCGGCCAATCGCTTCTTGATCAAGGCCAATCCCGGCTCCGTGTGCAGTCGCGGGTCATACCCCAGAGACTGACCGGCATCCAGCTGACTACATAGCCACTCAATGATCGCGACTTGACTGAGGCTCATTAACTCAATGGGTTGATCACCAAGTTGTTGCTGCGCCTGCAAGGTATAGCGACCATCAACAAACAATGCCGCTTCTCGACTGCCTACCGCAGCCATTCCTGCGGAACCAGTGAAACCTGTCAGCCAGGGCAGTCGCTCATCTGCCGCAGGCACACTTTCATTTTGGTACTCATCAGCCCGGGGTACCAAGAAAGCATCGACACCCTGCCGCTGCAACTCTTCCCGCAATGCCTTTAAACGCTCCCGGCTCATAACCTCTCCCCTTCAATAACTGAGTTTGCCACTGCACCGCTAAAAGCACCTCGATGACTGTTGGCCACAACAGAGTACAGTGTTAATCCAAATGGATTTGAGCAAATTGTCCAGGTGTGCCAGTCCCGCTGGCAACTCAGCCCATTGACATGACCCCATTCGCCGAGCTGGTAAACTGACAAGTCTAATTTCGCAGTATACCGCACCCTCGGAGCAACGCCTGCGTGTATAATACGCCCCTATTTTTTTCGAATATCCAGTGATCGAATCTTAAAGTATGGGTCAAAGTTCTTCCCTGGCAGGCTTTGCCGGCCGCCGCACCTTCGCCATTATTTCCCACCCGGACGCCGGTAAAACAACCGTGACCGAAAAGCTTCTTTTGTTCGGGAATGCAATTCAGCAAGCGGGCTCCGTTAAGGGGAAAAAAGGTCCCCACGCACGCTCTGATTGGATGACGATGGAACAGGAACGCGGTATTTCTGTTACCTCTTCCGTTATGCAGTTCCCCTACAAAGAGAGGACTGTAAACCTACTGGATACACCGGGGCACGAAGACTTCTCTGAAGATACCTACCGGGTACTCACAGCCGTCGACTCCGCACTGATGGTGATTGACGGGGCCAAAGGTGTGGAAGACCGCACCATCAAGTTGATGAATGTGTGCCGCTTGCGAACAACGCCGATTCTCTCATTTATCAACAAACTCGACCGGGATATTCGCGACCCGATCGAGGTAATGGATGAGATTGAAGAAGTTCTGAATATCCAGGCTGCCCCTATCAATTGGCCTTTGAGTTCAGGAAAAGGTTTCAAGGGGGTCTATAACCTCTACACCGATACCATCCATGTATTCTCCCAGGGTCAGGGCCACAGAATTCCCGATGATATTCAAATTAAGGGGCTGGACTCCGCTGAGGCTGACGCACTACTTGGCGAGTACGCCGAGGATATTCGGGAAGAGATTGAATTGGTTCGTGGAGCCACTCATGAGTTTGACCTGGAAGCTTATCTTGCCGGTGAATTGACCCCGGTATTTTTTGGTACGGCCCTGGGTAATTTTGGTGTAAGGGAAATGCTCGATGGTTTCGTTGAGTGGGCGCCCCCTCCTCAATCCCGGGAAACCAAAGAGAGAAAAGTAGAGCCCAGCGAAGATAAGTTCTCCGGCTTTGTTTTTAAAATCCAAGCAAATATGGACCCCAAACACCGCGATAGAATTGCCTTTATGCGTGTCTGCTCCGGCACCTACAATCGCGGTATGAAAATGAAGCATGTGCGCATTGGCAAGGATGTAAAAATTGCCGATGCGGTGACATTTATGGCTGGCGACCGAACCCACGTAGAAGAGGCCATTGCCGGCGATATTATTGGTTTGCACAACCACGGTACTATCCAGATCGGCGATACCTTTACCGAGGGCGAAGCACTGAAATTTACCGGCATTCCCAATTTCGCCCCGGAGCTGTTCCGTCGCATACGTTTAAAAGACCCTCTAAAATTAAAGCAATTGCAGAAAGGACTTCAACAGCTTTCTGAAGAGGGGTCCACCCAGGTATTTTTCCCACTGGATAACAACGACATTATCGTGGGCGCAGTTGGTGTACTACAGTTCGAAGTAGTCGCCTACCGATTGAAAGACGAATACAAAGTTGAAGCCATCTACGAAAACGTCAACGTGAATACTGCGCGCTGGGTAGATAGTGAAAGTGCCAAAGAACTAGAGAATTTCAAGCGCAAGGCCAGTACCAACCTGGCACTCGATGGCAGCGGACACCTGACCTACCTGGCACCGACGCGTGTTAATTTACAATTGGCTGAAGAGCGCTATCCGGAAGTTCGCTTTTATGCCACGCGGGAACACTAAAGCAGCAAGGCTAAATACCTTTGCTAAAACCTTAGTGTGACAGCAGTAAAAAGAGGCAAATAATGAGTCAGTTTGTAGAAATACCTACTGAAGTACCCAATGAAGTACCTCAGCTGGGCAATCGCATCACCAAAGCTATTGGCAAGTTGATAATCAAGATGCTCGGCTGGCGAATGGATGGGGAAATCCCTCCAGAAAGGAAAGTCATGGTGGCTTTGGCTCCCCACACATCCAATTGGGATTTTGTGGTTGCCATGCCATTTATTATGGCCTTGGGTATTAAAATTTCCTGGCTCATGAAGAAGGAAGCTTTTTTCTTCCCGTTTAAACGGCTATTTATGTGGCTTGGAGGTGTTCCTACCGATAGGCGCGCCGCAGGTAATATCGCTCTACAAGTTGCATCGAGTTACCGGGAAAATGAAAAAATGTGGGTGGGGATTACTCCCGAGGGAACTCGCAAAAAAGTAGGGCGCTGGAAGAGCGGTTTTTTAAGGATTTCCTATACTGCCCAAGTGCCTATTTTGCTTGTTGCCTGGGACTTCCCCAATAAGCGTATTTGCATTGACTCTCTGTACCAGCCCAGCGGCAATCTGGAACAGGACATGGCAGAGATCCAAAAGCGCTTTAGCAAGTATCAGGGGTACTACCACGATGATGAAAGTACTCTTGAAAAGGGGTAACCAGTCCACTCGTGATACAGTTAAGTAGTGAGCTTTCTACTTATACCTACCTGATACTGACAGTAATCGCCTTTACCGCAGGCTTTGTCAGTGCGATCGCCGGGGGAGGGGGAATAATCACCCTCCCCGCTTTACTCTGGGCGGGCATTCCCCCTCTCGATGCTCTCGGTACCAATAAGTTTCAAAGCGTCTTTGGCACCCTATCATCCACCATTAACTTCTTGCAAAAAGGCCAGTTGAATTTACGCCCCCTCTGGCCAGGACTACTTGCTGCAATTATCGGTTCCTGCCTAGGCACCTTAACAGTCGCTTCACTTGGGGAGGCTGGCCTCAATACCTTACTTCCCATCCTGCTCATTGCTATTGCCCTCTACTTTATTCTATCCCCCCGCATTTCCGACATTGATTCAAAACCCAGAATCAGTAACGTTACTTTTAATCTAGTTGTCGGCGGTGGGCTCAGTTTTTACGGGGGCTTCTTTGGCCCCGGGATGGGGTCTATCTGTGCAGCCGCCTTCGCAGCGCTACTCGGCTACAATATGCGTGCGGCTACGGCATCAACAAAACCTATTGTGCTCGCTACCAATGTGACCTCTATGCTAATTTTTATCGCTGGAGGCCATATTTTTCTCTTGCTCGCTATCGCTATGTCTTTTGCCCAGGTTGTAGGAGCTCGTCTCGGCTCCAACCTCGTGATTGCAAGAGGTGCCAGTATTATCAAACCGGTAATCATTGTTGCCACCATTGCTGTGGCAATAAAACTATTAGTGGAGGATTGATATCGTGACCTGGCTGGCAACGCTTATTCTTTCTTTCATTGCCTTTGTTATTGTGGTTTGGGTTCTTATGCACCTGCGCAGACCCAGATTTCGAATGGACCGGGGCAGTTTTGTTAAGGGCCTTGAAGATGTAATCACCGGGCAAGCCAGCGATACTGAATGGCGAGCACTCCTCGCCTGCCCAATGCGACACGACCCAAAGCTTGAAGAGATGCGACAACGTTGCCTCAATATTGAAGACAGCGAATATACTGGCGAACCGCCCTACTTATTTACAGAAAAAGGCCTGCGTAAGTTACGTGAAATTCGCGAGCAACTGATCGCGGCCTCATCAAATAACGAGCCAAAAGCTTAAGACTGAAGAGTATTAACAAAGGATAGACCGATGTTGAAACCACTGCTTTCCCTTACCGGGGGACTGATCACTACCATGGCACTGGGAATAGCCCAGGCAGCCCCTCTGTCACAGGAAGATGTATCTGTGGCGGAAGTGTTACGTGACCGGGCACTGGAAAGCTCCGACGCCTACAGTATTGTAGAGTCTTTGACCGTCGAGGTTGGACCACGACGGACAGGCACTGAGGGCGATGAAAGAGCCGTTGCCTGGGCACAAGACAAAATGAAGGCATTTGGCTTTGATCGCGTCTATACCGAGCAAATTGAGGTACCCCGCTGGATTCGTGGCCATGCTCACGCCGAAGTCATATCCCCTTTCCCCCAGCCACTAGTTGTCTCCTCCCTCGGCTATGGCGCCGCCACTCCTGAGGGAGGGTTAACAGCGGAAATTATTGAGTTTCCCGATGTGCAGGCCCTGTTGAAGGCCCCGGCCAGCCAAGTGAAAGGTAAAATCGCTTTTATCAATAAGCGTATGGAGAGAGCGCGCACGGGGGATGGCTACGGCCCTGCAGCGCAAGGTCGCAAGCTGGGAATGCGTGCTGCCGCTGAAAAAGGAGCTGTTGCCATGCTGTTGCGCTCCGTAGGAACCGACTCAGACCGATTTGCCCACACCGGTATGATGTCGGTTGATGATGTGGAAAACCCAGTTCCTGCACTCGCACTTTCCGCTCCTGATGCAAACCTGCTCGAGGCTATGCTCCAACGCGGCAAGCCAGTCCAGGTAAAACTTGAAGTTGAAACTGAGCGACTGAGTGACGGCCCTTCTTTTAATGTCATTGGTGAAATTACTGGCCGTGAGAAACCTGAAGAAGTCATGATTATCGGTGCACACCTGGATTCCTGGGATGAAGGCACCGGGGCCTTGGACGACGGAGCTGGGGTTGCCATTGTTATGGAAACTGCACGTCTCATTGCTGAGCTGCCACAGCGCCCCCGTCGTACATTACGAGTCGTGCTGTTTGGTGCAGAGGAAATTGGTCTGGTAGGTGCTAAGCAATATGTTGAGGCGCACGTAAAAGAGCTGGACAATATTATTGCCGTTTCCGAGTCAGACTTTGGAGCAGGGAAAATCTGGCGTTTCGATACCCGCCTCCCTGAGAGCAAATTTGATATTGCAGATCAAATGATGCGACTCCTCGCACCGCTGGGTATTGAGCGCGGAAATAATGAATCTTACGGTGGCCCAGATAGCAGTGTGTTTGTTGCGCGCGGTGTACCAGCCTTTGGTCTATACCAGGACGGTACCGACTACTTCGATTATCACCACACACCCAACGATACCCTGGATAAAGTCGACCCTGAGAATCTTCGCCAGAATGTAGCGGCCTGGGTTGTAATGTCTTTCCTGACCACCGAGATGGAAGGAGACCTGGGACGAGTACCTACTGCCTCTGAATAAATAAGAGATACAGACGACATTTTTAAAGCCCCACTTTGTGGGGCTTTTTTTATCCCCAAACTTTTCTTCTCTCACATACTGGCGTACCAATCAGCCGCAGTAATCCACAGATTTATCGCTCATAACACTGTTAATAACTGATGTCCGTTTTATGGCGTCTTTGTTACCAACAGAAACCATGGATAGAGCTGTGTATAACTCCGGGATATCCCCTGCCAGCCCCGTGGTTGCTTGGCTCTATTGAAGGCGGGTAAAAAAGCAGCACTTTTTGCGCGGATTTCCACAGCCAGGTGTTACTAACAGAAAGTCTGGATAGAGTTGTGCATAACTTTAATAAACGGGCTACAGGCCCCGTGGTTACAGGGGATTACTGCAGAGACTAAAAAATCACCGATGTTTTTACCGGCTAAATTTAATTTTTGGCGGGAGTGGTATGGGTACTTTTCTGGTTTTTACGCGAGTTATTTTTGTTGGATTATTTTTTGAGTGAACGCAAAGGCGTTTGCTACGGAGGTCGGTAAAGACCTATTTTTATAGGCTTTTTAGGAGAGCGTCTGTTTAAGCTGCTCAGGTAGTTTTAGGTTTTTCTTTTTTTAATTACTGACTGATTTTTTAAATAGAAAGTTGAGCATTAAAGTTTTTCAGAATTACTTTTATTTTTTCTATTTAATTTTTGCCAAGTACTTTCTGCTCTCTCTCTTTCTTCCCTTTCTTAGTTTTTTTATTTTTGTTTTTTAAAATATTTTTCAGCCATAAAAAAAGGGCCACCCTGTTGGGTGGCCCTTTTCGGATTAGAAGCCTGACGATGACCTACTCTCACATGGGGAAGCCCCACACTACCATCGGCGATGTTGCGTTTCACTTCTGAGTTCGGCAAGGGATCAGGTGGTTCCACAACTCTATGGTCGTCAGGCAAACTGGCTTGGGTTGGCGTTGGTCTTATAAGCAATGTGCTTGGCCTGCCGTGTTATCGCTGTTTGCCTCGGTCATGATGGTGACCGGCGATAACCCCAAATAAGTCGGTAAAACAATCTGTAGTAATACACCGCAAGCGATCGTATGTCTCTAACTCACAATCCGCTAGCTTAGCTAGTCGTTAGTAACCATCTCTGTTGTATGGTCAAGCCGCACGGGCAATTAGTACTGGTTAGCTCAACGCCTCACAACGCTTCCACACCCAGCCTATCAACGTGGTAGTCTTCCACGGCCCTTCAGGAGGCTCAAGGCCTCAGGGAGATCTTATCTTGAAGGAGGCTTCCCGCTTAGATGCTTTCAGCGGTTATCCCGTCCGAACATAGCTACCCGGCAATGCCACTGGCGTGACAACCGGAACACCAGAGGTTCGTTCACTCCGGTCCTCTCGTACTAGGAGCAACTCTTCTCAAATCTCCAACGCCCACGGCAGATAGGGACCGAACTGTCTCACGACGTTCTAAACCCAGCTCGCGTACCACTTTAAATGGCGAACAGCCATACCCTTGGGACCGGCTTCAGCCCCAGGATGTGATGAGCCGACATCGAGGTGCCAAACACCGCCGTCGATGTGAACTCTTGGGCGGTATCAGCCTGTTATCCCCGGAGTACCTTTTATCCGTTGAGCGATGGCCCTTCCATACAGAACCACCGGATCACTATGACCTACTTTCGTACCTGCTCGACATGTCTGTCTCGCAGTCAAGCGCACTTATACCATTATGCTCATTGCATGATTTCCGACCATGCTGAGTGCACCTTCGTACTCCTCCGTTACTCTTTGGGAGGAGACCGCCCCAGTCAAACTACCCACCATACACTGTCCTCGATCCGGATAACGGACCAGAGTTAGAACCTCAAACATACCAGGGTGGTATTTCAAGGACGGCTCCA